>JANPJN010000820.1:0-4147 GCA_031425515.1 Acidobacteriota bacterium
CGAGCAGGCCGCCGTCCTGCTTCTCCCACACCTTCGGTGTACCGGTCACCGGGGTGGACAGCAGCGTGCCCTTGTCCACGATGCGCAGTCGTCCGGGGCGCTCGGTGACGAGGATCCGTCCGTCAGGCAGGAACGCGATGCCCCACGGCGTTTCGAGATAGCGCGAGACGACATCGATGTTGAATTTCTGATTTTCCGACGTGATCACCTGGCCGTGCGGTTCGGTGACGAGCTGCGGCTTTTCCTTGTGGCTGGCCGCCTGCGTGCGGACGTAAGCGACGAGCTGCCAGATCTGCTGGTCGTTCAGCGTCGGCTTGAACGCGACCATCTCCGTCGCGGGAATCCCGTTTGCGACGATCTTCGCCAGCGACTCGTCGTCGGTGCCGTGCGTCCACTTGTCGTCGAACAGCGTCTGCACGCGACCGCCCTCGATGCCGGTGCCATGGCACGGGGCACAGGTGTCCGTGTAGAGCGTGGCGGTCGGATTGACGCGGCCGCGCCCGCCGGCCGGCGGGCCCGCTGGATTCGGCGTTGCGGTGGTGCGACCCGCATCCGTGGCGGCCGGTGCGGGCGCCGTCTGCCATGCGCCGGCTGCCGCCTGCGGCGGGAGCGCGTTGAGGGTGAGGGCGGATCCGACGAACATTGCCGCCGCAAGTACAGTCCTGCTCGACGTCATGTAGCTTTCCCCGTGGGTGGAAACGTGAACCGTGGCGCTCGTTCCGCGCGCCAGGTGCCTCGGACTCATCTCGCTGGAACGCAGACAGTATCAGTTTCAGCTTCCAGCTTCCAGTTACCAGCTTCCCGCTTCCAGCTTTCAGCGGTCAACTCACAGCTTTCAGTTACTCGCTTCAATTAGCGTCCACTGATCGGCTTTCATCTTCAAGCTCCCGCGCGCTCGTCCTACTTCACCGCGAGCAGGCGGACCTGCTGGATGCCCCAGAGCTCTCCATTCGCCGCGGTGCCGGTCTGCGTGATACGGACGAAGCGAGCTGGCGAACGCGGCAGCGCGATGACGGTCGTGGGCGTTGCTCCGGGGCCCTGCGCGACGGGCGCTGGCCACGTCTGGCCATCCATCGACACCTGGACACTGAAGGCGACGGGCCCGACGACTGGCGGGCCGGCGCCGCGCCCTCCCCGTCCCCGCCCGCCGGGCATCATCACGACGGAGTGGAGGTGCACTTCGGCGATCGTGGCGGGCTCCGCGAGCTCGATCTGAAACCACAGGCCTGGCTGCTGCGCGACACCGCTGTCCCAGCGCACGCCGGGCGTCGCACCGGAGGCATTGGCCGCGGCGGCGACGTTGTGGCTGGCGGTCAGCTTCCAGGACGACGGGTTGGTGAGCGGTGTGGGAACGGTGGGCAGGAGCTCCTCGAGCGTCCAGGGAACCTTGCGCGGGGCGGCCTTGCGCACGGCCGCCACGTCGGCTGGGGTCACGAGGCCGGCGGCGTTCCCGAAGGCGGTGCGCACGTAGCTCGACACGTCGGCCAGCCACTCGTCGGTGTTCGTGCCCATTGGCACCATGACGCCACCCGGGTAGCTCTTGCCGTCCACGGGACCGCTCAGTCCGTGCAGCAGCACCTTCGTCACATACTCGCGGTGGCCCAGCACCCGTGGAGATCCGGTCAGTGGCGGCGCCAGCGTCGCCCCGTCGGCTCCACCGGCCATCGGGGCGCCTTTGCCATCGGGGCCGTGACACGAGACGCAGAGCTCCTTGTAGGTGCTTTCCCCCCGCAGGAGGCTCTTGCGCTGATCGGCGGACAGATTCATCACCCCCGCGGCCGCGTCGGCGAGTGACGGCCGCTGCCCCATGAACGCACCCGGCTTGAGGATCTGCGCGCCAATCTCCTTCACGCCGCGACTGCTGCTGCGCGCTGCGGTGGCCCGCACGATTGCGGGTGCGTCCGGAATCCGCTGGAGGTTGAGCGTGAGCATCGCCTGAATGACGACATCGGGGTCCGCGTCCTCGGCCATCGCACGGTAGTCCGCCGCGAAGGACTTGTCGCCGGCCTTGAAGAGGGTTTCGCTCGCGCGGATCGCCTGGATCCGAAGCCGCGGCTCCGGGCTCTTCATCAGCTCACGCGTCAGCCGTGCGTCGAGGGCGCCGAGACCCTCGAGCGTCCAGAGCGCATGGATCCGCGCCAGCTCGTTCGTCGATCCGCGCGCCAGCGTCCGCAGCGCCGGCGCGACCGATTTGTCCTGCCGAAGGACCAGGAGTTTCTGGGCCGTGTCGCGCCACCAGCCGTTCGGGTGCTCCAGGTGCGCGACGAGTTGCGCGGGCGTCTCGCTGTACATCCGTGGAGGGGTGAAATCCGGTCGGCGGCCGTCGTGCGTGATGCGCCAGATGCGGCCCCAGTTGTGCTGCTTGTCGAGTTGATACTGATCGACCTTGCGGCGCAGATACGAGTTCGGTCCGACGAACTGCGCATCCTGGATGATGCCGGTATACATGTCGGCCAGATACAGCGTCCCGTCCGGCGCATTCGAAATGCTGACCGGACGGAACAGCGGATCGGTCGATCGGACGAACTCCGACTTCGGATACGCGTTCTTCAACTGCGTCAGGCCGTCCGAGACGACCACTTTGGCGCGGCGGACGATGCGCGCGACCGGCTCGTTGAAGAAGAGGTCCCCGACGACGTCGGACGGAAGGCGATCGCCGCGATAGATTTCGACGCCCGACGCGGCCGTGAAGTGATTCAGCGTGCCGTCCGGAACTCGCACGCGGCGCATGCCGCCCTGCATGTCGGCAATGCCGCCAGGCGCCGGCCAGGGGATCTGGAAGTCCGGCTCGAAGTTGTCCGGCACGTTGAAGGCCCCGTAGGCAATCGGGGCCTGGATGTTGACCGGGCCGATTTCGCCGCCGCCGTCCACCCACCAGGTCTTTCCGTAGTTGTCCTGCGCGGACCACCACTGACCGCCGTTCGGCTCGGTCTCCTCGCGGACGACGCGGCCGCCCGGGGCGATGCGAAGCCGGAAGGGGTTGTAGGTCGTGTAGAGCCAGTTGTCGAGCGCCCACGTCATGCCACCGGGCTGCCACTCCATGTTCTGCACGCGGCCGACGCCGGCGTAGAAGAGGTCCTTCCGGTCGGCCACGCCGTCGCCGTTGGTGTCGGAGTATTTGTAGAGGTCGCGGTTGTCGGTTTCGAGCGCCAGAATCTCGCCGTCACCGAGCGGGAGGGCGATGCGGGGCATCACCAGGTTGTCCGCAAAGATGGTGTGACGATCGTAGGTGCCGTCGCCGTCGGTGTCCTCGTGTCGCGAGATGCGGCTGATGGGAGCGCGGGAATTCGAGCCGTCCGCATCGCGCATGTACGAGCGCATCTCGAGGACGTACATGCGTCCGTTGCCGTCGAACGTCACCCCGACTGGATCTTCGATCAGCGGGTCGGAGAGGACAGGGGCGATGCTGAAGCCCTCGGGCAGCAGGAAGAGCTGCTGCTGCACTTCCGGCGCGAGCCGCACGACCGGCGGCCGCTTGATGAAATCCGCTCCCGCGGCGGCCTCGTCGAACGCCCCGCGTCCTGCGGGCGCGCCCGCCGGGGGCGGCGGCTGGCCCGGGGTGCCGGGAGGCCGTGGAGCGGCTGGGACGGACGGCGCCGTGGACGGCGCCTGGCTGAAGGTCAGGGCCCCGGCCGCGAGTATGGCCGCGCCCAGCACGCCCAGACGTGTGCCCATCCGCTTCAGCATCCGTGATGTCGTGCAAACGCCGCGGTACATCGGTCACGACTACGACCCCGTGTCCCCCTCCGTTTACCGAGGGGGACACTCATCTTTGGCGTAAGTCGTTGAAACGACGAGTCGAGTGACGAGAACGGCCCGGATCGGCACCGGGACCTCGTCAAATGACCGGCGTCGGCGACGACAAGGCCGCGAGCACTTCCTTGTAGAGGAACTTCGCACCCTCGACCCCGTTCAGGGGCCCCTCCTCGTACTCCAGCGCGAAGGTTCCCTTGAAGCCCGCCGCCAGCATGATGCGGACCGATCGCTGGACGTCGTTCTTCTCCCCCCACCGGTCCCAGTACTTGGCGTGGACGTTGGTGTGAGCATAGGGCGCGAGAGCCTTCAGCCCGCTCACCAGCATGTAGTCGTACTCCCAGTTGCAGAAGTCCGGCGACGCCTCGCAGTACGGATGGTTGACCTCATCGAT
>JANPJN010000821.1:0-1577 GCA_031425515.1 Acidobacteriota bacterium
GTCGCGCCTGTGCCGGTCAGCCCGAGCGACGTGCGCACGGCCGCCCCGTCGATCCTGCCCGAGGCCAGCAGATCGAGCTTCGGGTAGCCGATGAGCGCGGCCTGCCCGGCCGTGACGACCCCCGCCTCGAGGTAGCGATCCATGCGGTCGCGATTGATGAAGGCCACGCGGTCGTAATACTCGAACCCCATGGGCAGGCCGGCCGGCCGGTCGAGGTCGTACTTGCCCGCCACTCCGTGAAAGAAATTGATCCGGTGCGCACAGCGCCGCAGCCGGGCTGCAGCCCACGGGTCGGCATTGAGGTACAGGTCGAACCGGCGCCACTGCGCCTCCGCATGCGTCACGAACCGGCCCTCACCGACGAGCGGGCGGATCCGATCCGGGTACTCGCTGGTATAGGACAGGTCGACGTCGCGGAACGTGTCGAGGGCCTCGCAAACAGGGCCGAGGACCGCCCGGTAGACAGGCGTGCGCATCTCCACGAGCACCTGCCGGCGGGGGCTCAGACGCCCCAGTGCGTGGTCGGCCGCGTGCACGGCCCTGGTCAACCTGCGAACGACGCTCACTCCCCGACCTCCCTGGCGACCCTGGCACTGGCGGCCAGGCGTCCGGCAGAGCTCAATGCAAGACCATCGCCGGTGGGATGGGGACGGTAGCTATCCGGCGGTCAGCGTGGCGTTCGCCGTCCCGCTACGGGAGTCCTTCCAGCGTTGCTTGACGATCCCCGCGAAGAACCACAGCCAGACTTCGTGGTCGAAGGCGGCCATGGCATCGCGACGCATCGTCGCCTTGATGGCGCCCATCAGGTTCCACGCGGCGCGCCGGTACAGGTACCGGGGCACCCCGGCGACATGCGGCACTTTGGAGAAATCGAGCACCGTCTGCTCGGGCGCTTCCATGTCGAGCCCGCTGCGGGCGTAGAGCAGCGCACGGCTGATCCCCCGCCAGAAAAACCAGCGCCGGAAGTACCGCTTGCAAAGGCGGTCCGCCGGGATGATGTGCTCGAGTACCAGGTTGGGCGCATAGAACCCGCGCACGCCCGCCTTCCTGGCGCGGATGCACCATTCCCGCACCTCCTGGCCGAGCAGCGTGCCCGCGCGCCGCCCGGTATTCGGATCCAAAAGGCCGGCGCGATCGAAGGCCTCACGTCTGAACGCCATGTTCACGCCGAGCGGTACGCGCGCCCCGAACTCGATCGGCTCGGGGCCGTAGTCGAGCAGGGCGATGACGGCCCACTGCTTGCCGCCGTGGTTCGGAATCCACGCCGGCCGCGGCGCGCCCCAGATCGGCAGCACGCGGCCGCCGACGTAATCGCACTGCAGTGTCTCCAGCCCCTCGCCCGCGCGGTCGAGCCAGTCGGGCGGCACCCGCACGTCGTCGTCGGTCGTGACGATGATGGCGCCGCGAGCGGCCCTGATGCCGGCGTTGAGGGCCGGGCTCCGCCCCTGCTCCTGCTCGAACAGGTAGCCGAGATGCACCGGGAAGGAGCGCGAGGCCTCTTCCACCACCTGGCGCGTGTCGTCCGGGGAGTTGTTGTCCACGACGATCACTTCCCAGGGGCCGTCGGGACGGAGCGA
>JANPJN010000822.1:0-2810 GCA_031425515.1 Acidobacteriota bacterium
GCCGCTGAAGCACCGCGCCCGCGCGAAGGCGCTCGAGTTGACGGTGACGATCGACCCGGCTGTGCCGTCCGCCGTCATGGGCGACCCCGGGCGCATCCAGCAGGTGCTCGGCAACCTCCTGGGCAACGCCATCAAGTTCACCCCTGCGGGCCGCGTGCGCGTGAATGTGCGGGAGGACTCGAGAGCCGATGGCTGCACCATGCTGCACCTGTCGGTCGCGGACACGGGCATCGGCGTGCCGGCGGACAAGCAGAAGAGCATTTTCGAGGCGTTCAACCAGGCGGACGGGTCCATCACGCGCCGTTTCGGCGGCACGGGGCTGGGGTTGACGATCTCGGCCAGTCTCGTGCGGCTGATGGGCGGAAACATCTGGCTGGAGAGCGCGGAGAGCCAGGGCACGACGTTCCATGTCACACTGCCGCTGGCGGTTGCGCAACACGCGGCGGCGATCTCCGACGCGCCGCTGCCGCTGCCGCAGGTTCCGGCGCCGACGCGGAGCGAGACCCGGACGCCGGAGGTCGCCGCTGCGAGTGCGGCCGTGGCCTCGCCGCGCAAGGTGCTCCTCGCCGAGGACAACGTCGTGAATCAGCGCGTGGCGATCGGGCTCCTCGAGCGGCGCGGGCATCGGGTCACCCTTGCCACGAACGGACGTGAAGCCGTCGACGCCGTGCGACGGGATCGCTTCGACGTCGTGCTCATGGACCTGCAGATGCCCGAGATGGGCGGCCTCGAGGCGACCGCCGCGATTCGGGAGCACGAGTCCCATGCCGGCGGTCACGTCCATATCGTCGCGATGACGGCGCACGCCATGCGTGGCGACCGGGAGCGCTGCCTGGCATCGGGGATGGACGCCTACCTCTCGAAGCCGATCGACAAGACGACGCTGTACTTCGAGGTCGAGCAGGGCTCACCGCCGGCTGCCGTCGTAGTGCTGGCGCCGCCGGCCCCCGCCGCAACACCGGCGCCGCTCGACGGCGCCGCGCTGCTCGCGCGAGTTGGAGGAGACGCGGATCTGATGCGCACCGTGATTCAGCTGTTCATGGAGGATTGCCCCGCCAGGCTGGCGGCCATCCACGCGGCGGTCGTCGCGGGAGACGCTGAGCAGTTGCGCATCAGTGCGCACGCGCTGCGCGGCGCGGCCGGAACGCTGTCGGCCCCCGGTGTCGTGGAAGCCACGCGGGTGCTCGAGCGCATCGGCGCCGAGAACCGCCTGGAAGCGGCCGAGGCTGCCTGGAGGATGCTCAGCGCCGAGGCCGCCCAGCTCGCGCTGACGCTGCAGGCCATGGAGCGGGACGGAGCCTATGCCTCCTGAGACGCGCCTGCGGGCCCTCGTGGCCGACGACGACCGCGTGACGGCCACCGTGCTGGCGGCCTCGCTGCGCGGCTGGGACTTCGACGTGACCGTCGCGCACGACGGCGCGGCCGCGTGGGAGGTGATGTCGGGCGACGCCCCGCCGACGCTCGCGATCCTCGACTGGATGATGCCGCAGGTGGACGGCATTGCGCTCTGCGCGCGCGTGCGCGCGCAGCCGGGGCTGGCGTCCATGTATATCGTGCTCCTGACCTCGCGCGACAGCATCGAGGACATGGTGGCGGGTCTGGAGGCCGGAGCGGACGAGTATCTCGTCAAGCCATTCAACGCCAACGAGCTGCGCGCGCGCGTCCGCACGGCGAGGCGCGTGATCTCCCTGCAGCGCGATCTCGTAGACAAGGTCGCCGCGCTCGAGGACGCGCTCACCAACGTCAAGCAGTTGCGCGGGTTGCTTCCGATGTGCAGCTACTGCAAGCGGATCCGCGACGACGGGGATTACTGGCAGCAGCTCGAATCCTACATCAGCGACCATTCCGACGCCGTGTTCTCGCACGGCATCTGCCCGACCTGCCTGGCGCGGGTGGAGAAGGAGTACGGCGTATAGCGGACGTGCCGGGCGGGCAATGGGCCCTCGGGACCGCGCAGCAACGCGACCAGGCTTCTTGACCCGGCCGGCTGGATTGCAGTACTTTCCCTGACGCGCGTCAGGGCGCAATCGTCCGCCAAGGACTGAGTCCACCTGCGTTCGACACCCGTATCGCACGACCTTCTTTCGGCCTGTTGGCGGACTTCAGGCGAGTTTCGGAAGGAGGTCCGCGTGACTGCTCGTTCTCTGCCCCCTCGTCCCAATCTCGATCAGCTCAAACGTCAGGCGAAGGAACTGCTTCGGCGACAGCCGCAGGTCGGCCGCCTTCGGGATGCGCAGCGCACAATCGCCGAGGAGTACGGCTTTGCCTCGTGGGATGCGCTGCGAACCCACGTCGAGTCAGCCGTTGGCGCGGTCTCGAGGTCGATGATCAAACCGTCGGAGCTCGAGTCGGAAGAGGGTGTCGTCGTCTGGCATGCACTCCGTGCGTCCGACGCTGGCGAGGTCGATGCGCTACGGCGGTTGATCGAGCAAGACCCGCGACTCAGCCGCGCGGAGTACTGGTACACGCCAGCGATTCACTTCGCTGTGCGTGAGGGACACCTGGCGGCGGTGCAGCTCCTGCTCGAGACGGGCGCCGATCCGGAATGGAACGGGCTGTACGACGGCAGCCTCATCGTCATGGCGCGCGATCGGGGTCATGCCGACATCGCGCGACTCCTGGAAGAAGCGCGGGACCGCGGGGGCCGCGTACTGGCTGGGTCGGACAGCCAGCCCATACACGCCGCCGTCACCCGCGGAGACACGACCGAGGTCCATCGGCTGCTCGACGACGATCCGAGCCTCGTGAACGTCGGCAACGAGATTGGAGCATCGCCGCTTCATCGCGCGGTCGGCCGTGGGGTACACGAG
>JANPJN010000823.1:0-4973 GCA_031425515.1 Acidobacteriota bacterium
GCGCACAAGGCTTCAGTCAAGGCGCTTGCCACTCCTGTCGTTCGAAAATGCGATCACCGGAATATTGCTGACCGTACCCGTATTCGCGATTATTTATTCAAAGGGGCTGACGATGCTGGCGCCCGTACCGGTCTTCTAGTCGAACGACGTCGTGCAATTCCGGCGTTGAAACCTCGAAGATATCGCAGTCGGTGATGGCCGTCATCCGGTGAACCGTCTTCGGCGTGACGTGCACCGCCTCGCCCGGCTTCATTTCTCGCTTCGTCAATGGCACGCTCGCGGTCGCCCCCGGCGACTCTCCTCCGGCGCTCGCCGAGGGTCCACCCGCGGTGCCTTCATGGCCTTCGGCGATTTCGAACAGCATCCGGCCGGCCCACAGGAAAATCGTTTCGTCCTTCTGGTTGTGGTACTGCAGGCTGAGCGCGTGCCCGGCGTCCACATGAATGAGCTTGCCGACGTATCGGTCGGTTTTGGCCCAGTGCAGCTCGTAGCCCCAGGGCTTGTCCACGCGTGTTACTTGTTCCGCCACATCGACTCCTCTCATTTCACGCTCACAGCTGTCAGCTCTCAGCTCTCAGCTGTCAGCTGTCAGCCTCTCACTTCGGACTTCTGCAGGCCATCCGCGGGCACGGCGAGCAGGGCGTTGACCTCTTCGGCGGTGCGGGCGCGCAGGGCGCGGGCGGCGGTGTGCGTGGCGGCCCCGGCGTGCAGGCCGCGCAGCACGCGCTTGGCCAGCGGGATCGCGGTCGGCGCCATGCTGAACTCGTCGAGGCCCAGCCCGACGAGCAGTGGCAGCAGCCGCGGATCGGCCGCCATCTCCCCGCAGACGGACACCGGAATGCCGCGACGCTTCCCGGCGCGCGCCACGAGACGCAGGAGCCGGAGGATCGCCGGGTGCAGCGGCTCGTACAGCTTCGACACGCGGTCGTCGGTCCGATCGACCGCGAGGCAGTACTGGATCAAATCGTTCGTGCCGATGCTGAAGAAGTCCGCGTGCTCGGCGAGCAGGTCTGCGGTCAGCGCCGCCGACGGCACCTCGATCATGATGCCGATGGGCACGGGCGGCGGTGCCGCCCCCCGATCCCTCAGCGTCGCGGCCGCGCGATCGACGGCGGCGCGCGCGTCGCGCAGTTCCTCCACGCGGGACACAAAGGGAAACATGATCCGGAGCGGGCCGTGCGCCGCCGCCCGCAGGAGCGCCCGGAGCTGCACCTGGAACATGTCGTCGAGCGAGAGACTCAGGCGCACGCCGCGCAGCCCCAGCGGCGCGCGCGCAGCCTCGGGGTGCGAGGCGCCCGCGACGAGCTGCGCCTGGCTCAGGTCGAACGTCCGGATCGTGACGCGTCCGGGCGCCATGCTCTCGACCAGACGCGCATACGCCAGATACTGGGCCTCCTCCGTCAGCGCGCGATCCCCTCCGCCGAGCAGGAACTCGGATCGGAACAGCCCGATGCCCTCGGCCCCCGACTCCCGCGCGCGCGCCGAGTCGCCCGGGGACTCGACGTTGGCTTCGAGCCGGATCCGGACGCCGTCGGACGTGACCGGCGCCAGCCGCCGGTACTCGTCGAGCGATTGCTCGTACGCCACCCGCCGCTGCTGGCGGCCACGCACATGCGCGAGCGTGGCCGCGTCCGGCTCGACGAAGACTTCACCCGTCGCGCCGTCCACCGCGACGACCGCGCCTGGCGCGATCCGGGCGCTTGCATCCCGCAGCCCCGCCACCGCCGGCACGTGGATCGACCGCGCCAGAATGGCGCTGTGATACGTCCAGCTGCCGGCATCCGTCACCAGCCCGGCCAGCCGCTGTCCGTCGAGCTGTGCGACCATCGACGGCGTCAGTTCGTCGGCCACGATCACCAGCGGCCCCTCGACATCCTGGAACAGCTCGAGGGGGTTGCCTCCGGCCCGCAGATTCATCCGCAGGCGTCCGACGACGTCCCCGACGTCGCCCTGGCGTTCCCGCAGGTACGCATCATCGGCCTGCTCGAACAGCGCGGAGATCTCGTCGAGCGCGCGTTCGAGCGCCGACCCGGCATTCAGCCGCTCGCTCCGGATGATCTCGGCCGCCCGCTCGACCAGCATCGCATCGTCCAGCATCAACAGCTGGGCGTCGAAGAGATAGGCGTGCTCGGCGCCCGCCGATCGCGCAATCCGCGCGCGGATCTGCTGGAGCTGCTCGCGCGACCGATCCCGTGCGGCGTTCAGGCGCTCCAGCTCGCGGGCCACGCGAGACGGAGGAACGCGAAAGCGGAGCTCGCGCGTGCTGCGCTTGAGCACGAGCGCCTTGCCGATGCCGATTCCCGGAGAGACGCCGAGGCCTGTCAGGCGCATGTGGCCTCGTCGAAGCCCCGCGCGATGAGCGCACAGAGCGCGTCGGACGCCTCGGCCTCGTCCGGCCCGTCGGTCACAATCGTGATGACGCTGCCATGGGCGGCCGTCAGCAGCAGCAGGCCCATGATGCTCTTGCCGTCAGCCTCCCGGCCCGCCCTCGAGACGCGGATGCCGCAGCGGAAGCCGCTGGCCGCATGGACGAATCGCGCCGCGGCCCTCGCATGGAGCCCCAGCGGATTGACGATGGCGGCGGTGCAGGTCTTCATCGGGACGTGCCTGGATCCTTGTCCCTGTCGCCACGCAGCAGGTCCGACGCGACCCAGATGGCGCTCCGGCCGTGCTCCTGGATCTCGCGCGCGAGTCCGGCCAGCGCCACCGGCTGCTGCGGACGCGCCAGCTTGATGAGCATCGGCAGGTTGACGCCCGTGATCACCTCGACGCGCGGGCCGACGAAGGTCACTCCGAGATTCGCGGGCGTTCCGCCGAACAGGTCCGTGAGCACCAGCACATCGGCCGGCTCAGGCTGGCCGGCGCCGGCCACCGCCGCGACGCGCGCAATCGCCAGTCCGATCTCCTCGCGTGCCCGGTCCACATCATCGTGCCAGCCAATCGACACCGCGGTGAACTGCGGCAGGTCGCCGACGATCATCTCCGCCGCATTCACGAGCTCCGTGGCGAGCTGCCCGTGCGTCACGACGACCACGCCGAGTTTCATGGTGCTCTCTCGAAACCCCAGGTCAGGAACCGGTGGCCGGACTCGCGTCATTCATTCGCGATATCCCGATGCTTGACGCGCACGCGAACACCCGGGATCCCGGAGATGCCCTTCTTCAGCGCTTCCGACATCGCGACGGACCGATGGCGCCCCCCGGTGCAGCCGATCCCGATCGTCAGGTACGTCTTGCCTTCGTTCACGTACTGCGGGATCAGGAACTTCAGCAGGTTCTGCGTGTGCTCGAGAAACTCGTGTGTCGCGCTCGATCGGTCGAGAAACCGCACCACTTCCGGGTCGCGGCCGGTGTGCGGCCGCAACTCGGGCACGAAATGCGGGTTGGGCAGGAACCGCACGTCGAACAGCAGATCCGAATCCACGGGGATCCCGTGCTTGAAACCGAAGCTGAGGACCGTCACCACCAGCTGGGCGCCGGGCGTGCGTCCAGCCGCCACCCCCGTGAACGTGTGCCGCAACTCGTGCACCGTCATCTCCGACGTGTCCACGATGTGGTCGGCCAGCTTGCGGATGGCCAGCATCGCGCCACGTTCCTCGCGGATCCCCTCGATCGCCGACCGGTCGGGTGACAGCGGATGTGGCCGGCGCGTCTCGCTGAAGCGGCGGACGAGCGTGGGCTCGGCCGCCTCGAGGAAGATCAGGACGGGGTTCAGATTCTTGCGCGTCTTCAGCTTCCGGTAGATGCCCGGGAACTCCTTGAGCATCCGGCCTTCGCGCACATCGACGACGACCGCGGCGCGCGAGATCTCCGTGCCGGCGCGCAGCGTCAGCTCCGCGAGCATCGGCAGCAGCGACACCGGCAGGTTGTCCACGCAGAAATAGCCGAGATCCTCGAGCGCCCGGATCGCCTGGGACTTCCCCGACCCGGACAACCCCGTCAGGACGACGAACCGGGCGGTGACCGCCGTCCGGGCCGCGCGGCGCGCCGCATGGCGCTTCTCGCGCATCAGAGCTCCTCCCCTGGATCCGCGTCCGGTGCGGACGCTGCCAGCTGCCGATCGAGACGGCTCACGAGCCGCCGCGCGGCGTCGTGTCCGCGCGCGCGCAACAACTGATTGCGCGCCGCCACCTCCACCAGAATCGAAATGTTGCGTCCCGGCGCCACCGGCATCCGGATCATCGGAATGCGCGTGCCGAGCACCTCGTACGATTGATCATCCAGACCGAGGCGATCATACTCCCGCCCGTGCCCCCAGCGTTCCAGCTGCACGACGAGCTCTACGCGCTTGGCCGACCGCGTCGAGGCCACGCCGAACAGATCCTGCACGTTGATCAGGCCGAGCCCTCGAATCTCCATATGGTGGCGCGTCAGCTCCGCCGACGTCCCGATGACGAACGATCGCCCCCGACACTGCAGTTCCACGACATCGTCCGACACCAGGCGATGCCCGCGCACCACGAGATCCAGCGCGCACTCGCTCTTCCCGATGCCGCTCTCCCCCACGACCAGCACGCCGAGGCCCAGGATGTCCATCAGCACGCCGTGCACCGTGCACCGCGCGGCCAGGTGCGTGTCGAGCGCGGCCGAGAGCGCCGCAATGGCATCGGGCGTCGCCGTAGCGGTCCGCAGCAGGGGGACGCCGGCTCGGTTCGCTTCGGTGAACGCCTCGTCGGGCACCGCGGCTCCCGCCGTGACGAGCACGCCAGGCAGCGCGTGCGTGAACACGCGCCGCAGCGCCGCCGTGCGCTCGGCCGGCGCAAGGGTTCCGAGGTAGTGCATCTCGCTGCCGCCGAACACGAGCACACGCCCCGCCTGCAGGTAGGCATCGAACCCCGACAACGCGAGACCGGTCTTCTGGGGGTGGGCGATGGTGATGCGACGCTCGAGCGACTCGGTGCCCGCCAGCACCTCGACGGTCAGGGCCCGCGACGCGGAGAGATCGGCGAGGAGCGTCGCGACCGTGACGCTTCG
>JANPJN010000824.1:0-4432 GCA_031425515.1 Acidobacteriota bacterium
TCTCTGCCGCGCGAGCTATGGGAGATACGCCATGGTGTGTGCTGGCGAACCTATGGCGACGATACCATAGATCGGACCATGCACCGCGAAGTTGTTCGAGTTAAGCCTTGTTTCCATAAAGGTTTACGAAGAGCCAATACGCTCGGCTCCATGGCTGCGATCTCGCAACACCGGACTCGTTGCACACGGCCGACGACTTTCGATCCGCCTGCCCACCTCCGGGCACTCGCAACGGCACAGAAGAAATGCGAACACACATGCACGCCCTCATTCTTGCGGCCGCCGCGGCCTGGAGCACCACGGCGCTGGCGCGGACACGACCGGTCCCCGGTCTCGCGCTGAAGCTGAAGCTGAAGCTGAAGGCGAACGGGCTGCGCCGGGCCTCGGCAGCCCTCGTCGTGTTCTGCGTGATAGGCAGCGTGGCCGCAGCCCAGGGACCCTCGCGCGTGGACCTGGCCCAGGTCACGCTCGAAGACCTGATGAACATCACCATAACCACGGCGACCCGGACGGCAGAAGGCGCGGCCGGCGCACCGGCGCGGGTTCAGGTCGTGACCGCGGCTCAGGTGTTGCGACGCGGCTACCGATCGCTGACGGACCTGCTGAAGGACCTTGCCGACTTCAAGGTCGAGCTCGGCACGGACCCGGACTATCCAGTGCAGTTGACGGTGCAGGGCTCGCGGGGCGCCGATCGCGTCGTGGTACTCCTCGACGGTGTCCGAGTGTCGTCGCCGACCAACGAGCCGCTGCCGATCCTGGCGAACTATCCGGTCCACGCGGCCCGCCAGATTGAGATCATGTACGGGCCGGCGTCGGCGCTCTACGGCGCTGACGCGTTCGCCGCGGTCATCAACATCATCAGCAAGGATGCGACGGATGCGCCGGGGCTCACCTTCGGCACCTCGCTGGGGCAGTACGGCCTCTACAACGTCACCGGGCTCTACACCGCGAACATCGGATCCGCATCGCTGATGGTGGCGGGGCAGGGGCAGTTCGATCGTCAGCCCGACCTGAGCCGCTACTATCCCGACTTCAACGGTCTTCAAGGACAGCGTTCCGGAACCTTCCAGACGATCTTCGGGCCGGTCACTCCGGTCGGGCGCACCTCGCCGGGCTACGAAATTCCGCTCTCGGCCCATTCCGTTGAAGCGACGCTGCGCCGGGGTGGCTGGCGCCTGATGCTGTTCCAGAACCGGGCGAGCGCGCCAACAGCGCCGGCGACGACTCCCGACAACGCCGTCTACAATGCGGACGTCTATAACCGCAACACGTTGCGCGTCGGTGCGGCCGCCTACACCCGGCAGCTTGGCCGCGCGACGAGCACCTCGACCCTGACCCTCAGCCGTCACGAACTGGACCCGCGGTCCGGGTACCGCAACGCGTACAGCAACATGGAGCGAAGCTACAAATACGCGTACGGCTCGATGGCGAAGATCGAAGAACAGCTGGAGTGGAAAGCTGGTGCGGCGGCGTCGTTCACCGCGGGCACCACGCTCGAGCGGTTCGTGGCGCGCCCGCAGGGCGCCGACCTGGAGAGCCCCGTCACCTCACCCGATGACCCCGGGATGCTCCTCGACACGACCATCCCCGACGATCTGTTCGTGCTCCATTACAGCAACGCCGGCGCGTTCGGCCAGCTGCAGTACGCGTTCACGCCGGCGGTGTCGCTCACTCTTGGCGCCCGGGGCGATTACAACAACCGTTACGGTGGCACTTTCAACCCTCGCGCCGGACTGGTCGTGCACCCGTACGAAGGCACCACGGTCAAAATCCTGGCCGGCCGTGCCTACCTCGCCCCCTCGCCGTATCAGGCCTACTCGCACTACGGAGCCTTCGTGTCGGCCGACGGCGGCGCCACCTACTCGTCGTCGTACTGGCACGTCCCCAATCCAGACCTCCAACCACAAGAGAAGACCACCATCGAGGTCTCGCTGCTGCAGGCCGTCGGCGGGCGCGTGCACCTCACGGCGTCCGGATTCGCCTCGCGCTTTACCAATCTGATCGAGATGTACGATGCCGAACAGGCCTACACCGGCACGTATCGCGGGTGGCCGGTCGACTACATCGATTTCTCGAATAATGAAGGGCGCGCGACGACCTACGGGGGCAATTTCGGCGTCGACTGGCTCCACACCATCGACTCGCACAGGCAAGTGACGGCGCGCGCGTCGCTCAGCCTCGTCGACGGGTCCACCCGCGAGAACAGCAGCGCTTCGGGCGGCACGTATCAGAGCGCGGCGATCGCGCCGGTCCAGCTCCGTGTCGGCGCGGACATCGACTGGGAGCGCTGGAGCCTCGCGCCACGGCTGGCGGTCGCGGGCGCACAGCGCGTGACGGCGCTGACCGATGCGCTGAAGAGGCGAACCATTCCCGGCTATGCCACGGTGGACGTCAATCTTCGGCGGCGTGCGCTTTTCCCCAGAGTCGACGCGTTCCTGACGATCGAGAATGCGCTGGACGCGCGCTACCGTGCGATCAACACGCGCGCCTTCATGAACGCCGAAGAACTGATTGGGGTGCCGCAGAACCCGCGCCGATTGACGATCGGACTGGACCTGCGCCTCAAGTAGGCGCGAGGCTCCTTCGCGCGACGCTCGAGGTTGGCAACGGGCCTCGGGGTCAATCCGACGAAAACGGTTCGCCCGCGGGAATGAACGCGACCGGCACCTCGCTGACGACCGCTCGCAGCCAGTCCGCCACGTCCTTCATGCCATGGTCTTCGGACATGAGGTGGCCGAGCACGATCACACCCCTGGGGCGTCCGGCCGCCGACGCATCCAGCGCGTACTCCGCATTGCCGCCGGACTCGCTGGCCTCGCCGCCGACGGCGACGTCGATCTCGGCGGTCAGCGCGGGCATGCCGTAGCCGGGGCCCAGTGCGATGCGGATCACCTTCATGTCGGGGTCTCCGACGACGCGCAGCGTGCGATCGTTGAGCCGGCGCGCGATGTCACCCGCCAGCGCCCGCAGCGTGGTCGAGGGGAGCACGAACAGCCGGGGATCCGTTGGCGAGGCGTATTGCGTCCAGCCGAGCGCTCGCGCGGATCCGGCGATCAAGGGATCGGGGCGCATGAGGTGCGCGTGGTCGTGGAAGCGCCAGACCATCAGGTCGTTGCGGCTGATGAACCGCTGCTTGGCGAGATAGGTCGGATCGCCGTCGAGGCCCGCGGTGAGGTCCCGGTCGTTGTAGAAGGTCGGCTCGTGCGTCACGATGAAGTTCGTGCCGCGTGCGGCCGCGCGCTCGAGCACGTCGAACGTGGCCATGCCGGTGGTGGCGATGCCGCGGACCTGTGAGGTCGGATTGCCGGCCTTGAACGTGTCGCGGCCCCCCTCGCGCCACGGGATGCCCTGCGCTGCGAGCGCCTGCTGGATGCGGGCGACCGCGTCCTGCCCGGTCATGCCTCCGGCCTCCAGTAGGGATCGCCGCAGGGGATCGCCTCTATCGGAACCTCGCGCACGAGCGTGCGCAGCCACGTGGCGCACGCGCGCATGCCGGGCTCTTCGGAGACGACGCGTCCGACCGCCATCAACAGCTTTGGCGTGCCCGCCGCGGTGGTGTCGGCGACGTACTCGACCGCTTCCCATTCACGCGGCTCTCCGCTGAGGATCAGGTCCGCGTCGCGCAGTCCGGCGATCGCTCCCGCGAGATCCGTGGTGCCGGGACTGAGCACGACACCCTCGACCGGCGCACCGGCGCGGCCAATCACCCGCAGCCCCCCGCTGATGTGCAGGCGGGTGCGCACGTGCGCCGTGACCGCCTCGAGGGTGGTGCGGGGAATCCGATAGACACGCTCGTGACTGGCGTCGCGTCTGTTCGTCCACCCGAGAACGTCGGCGAGCGCCGCCGCGAGCTCGTTCGGCTGGCGGGCGAGCCAGTGGTCGAAGAACCGCCAGACGACGAGACGATGCGCCTCGATGAAGGCCTTCTTGGCGAGGTACACGGGATCGTTCGCCCGCGGACCCGGAGATTCGGCCGCCGAGTAGAACAGGGGCTCGTGCGTGACGATCAGGTTGCGTCCGGCGGCCGCCGCGCGCTGGAGCACACCGAGCGTCGCCATGGCGGTGGTCGCGATGCCGGTCACGACGGTGTCAGGATCGCCGGCCTTGAACGTGTCCACGGTGGTCTCGCGCCAGGGGACCCCGACGCCGCCCCGGATGCGCGCAACGACCTGTTGCGCGGTGAGCCCCGGCGTCTGCGCGCGTGCGATCCGGGCGGAGGCGAGCGCCGCCGCGCCCGCGATGACGAACGACCGTCTGGATATGCCGTCCGCGCCGCTCGCCATGCGTACCTCCCGGCCGTCAACGATACACGCAATCAACGGGGCTACGCGCGCGGCCAGTACATCAACACGCCGACACCGGCCAGGCACAGGCCTGCGCCGATCGCGTCTGGAAGGTCCGGACGGGTGCCGTCGAACCACCAGCCCCACCC
>JANPJN010000825.1:0-4925 GCA_031425515.1 Acidobacteriota bacterium
ATCCCCTTGCGGCCGTTGGGCAGCTTCCGCTTGGTCGATTTGATTGGCTGGACGTCGGCCGCCGCGGGGGCGGGCCGGGGCATCACCGTGGCGGCAAGAACGCACAGGACGCCCGCGGCGATCCGGGCTGGGGCAGTCAGAATGGATGAATACGGCATGGATGAGGCTCCCTGACGCGATTATGCCACCGGGACCCGAACCTGTGTCAGAATCGGCGCGGAGCAGCCGTCAACCGCGTTTCTTCGAGAGGCGACCAGGCATGGATCGACGAGATTTTCTGATGAGCACGGCCGTCCTGACGGCCGGGGCCGCGGTGCGAGGGTTCGCGAGTCCGAGCGACACCGTCCGCATCGCCGTGGTGGGGTGCGGCGGGCGCGGATCGAGCCATGTGAATGCGTGGTCGTCCATGCCGAACGTCGAAGTGGTCGCGCTCTGCGACGTGGACGAATCGCACATCGCCGCCAAGCTGAAGATGCTCGAGACGAAGGGCAAGCCGAAGCCGGCGACCTACGTCGATTTCCGGAAGCTGCTCGAAGACAGGTCGATCGATGCCGTCTCGCTGGCCACGCCCAACCACTGGCACACCCTCCAGACCATCTGGGCCTGCCAGGCCGGGAAGGACGTCTACGTCGAGAAGCCCTGTTCCCACAACGTCTTCGAATCCCAGCAGATCGTCGCGGCCGCCCGCAAATACGACCGCATCGTCCAGCAGGGGAGCCAGAGCCGGTCGTCGCCGGCGCTGCAAGAGGCGGTCAAGCGCATGGTGGACGGCGAGCTCGGCGAGGTCTACATGGCGCGCGGCCTCTGCTACAAGTGGCGCGACACCATCGGGCACACGCCAGTCTCGGCTGTGCCGGCCGGCGTGGATTACGACCTCTGGACCGGCCCCGCGCCGAAGCGCGAGTTCACCAAGAACCGCTTCCACTACAACTGGCACTGGATGTGGGACACCGGCAACGGCGATCTCGGCAACCAGGGGATCCACGAGGTCGACATCGCCCGCTGGGGTCTCGGCGTTACGCACCCCACGAAGGTCAGTGCCATCGGGGGCAAGTTCATGTTCGACGACGACCAGGAGACGCCGAATACGATGACCGCGTCGTTCGAGTTCGACGTGAAGGGCGTCAGGAAGATGATGACGTTCGAGGTGCGGCACTGGATCTCGCCGCACGAGGCCGGGATCAACGGGGAGAAGCCGGGCAACACCATCGGCAACCAGTTCTACGGGTCGAAGGGCTATCTCGTCATCGACAACTACAACAAGTACTATTCCTTCATGGGCAAGGATCAGCTGCCTGGGCCGGGCGCGACGGCGAAGGACGAGCACTGGGCGAACTTCATCGGTGCGGTGAGGAGCCGGAAACGGGCCGACCTGACCGCCGAGATCGAAGAAGGCGCGCTGTCGTGCAACCTGATGCATCTCGCGAACATCAGCTACCGCGTCGGGCGGACGCTGCACTGGGACGCAAAGACCATGACCTGCGTGGGCGACGCCGACGCCAACAAGATGCTGACGCGCGCCTACCGCGCGCCATTCGTGGTGCCGAAGAACGTCTAGTCCCTTGACTCGGAAACGGAGACACATCATGTCGGACGAGCGCACGACAGGCGACGGAATCTCGAGGCGCGACTTCACGACGCGCATCGGTGCGGCGGCGGCTGGCCTCGCGGTCGGGGGCGATCTCCTCGGGGGCGCGCTGCACGCGGCGCCGTCGGTCGGCCGGGGCATTCTTGGCGCCAACGACCGCGTGGTCGTGGCCAGTATCGGCATCCGCGGTCAGGGCAACGGCGTCAAGCGCGGTTTCGCGCGGCTGGCGAACGTGGAGGTCAAGACCCTCTGCGACATCGACGCGAACCTCGCGCCCGAGCGCGTGAACGATCGCACGCTCACCGAAATTCCGACCTACAAGCCGGGCTTCGTCCAGGATCTCAACCGGGTGATGGACGACAAGGATATCGACGCCGTCATCATCGCGACGCCGAATCACTGGCACGCCCTCGCCACCATCAAGGCCCTCCAGGCCGGCAAGCATGTCTACGTGGAAAAGCCCTCGTCACACACCGTGTGGGAAGGGCGCAAGATGGTCGAGGCCGCCGCGCGCTACAACAAGGTGGTGCAGGTCGGGACGATGAACCGGAGCCGGCCGGCCGTGCGCGATGCCATCAAGTTCGTACAGGAGGGAGGCATCGGCAAGGTCTACATGGCGCGCGGGCTGTGCTTCAAGCGGCGGGCATCCATCGGCCGGTATCCCGATGGGCCGATGAACGCGGGCGAGACCTACAAGCTGAACGCCGAGTCGGGCGGGACCGAGCCTGTCTACGATGCGCAGTACCTGTCGAAGGTGGACTACGACCTGTGGCTGGGGCCGGCGGCGAAGCGCCCGTTCAACCGCAATCGCTTCCACTACAACTGGCACTGGCACTGGGACTACGGCAACGGCGACAGCGGGAATCAGGGGCCGCACCAGTTCGACATCGCGCGGTGGGGCCTGAACAAGCAGGAGCACCCGCGCCGGATCCAGTCCTCGGGCGGATACTTCGCGGGCGAGGCGTCGCAGGAGACGCCCGATACCCTGACGTCGCTGTTCGAGTATGCGGACGGCACCATCCTGGAGTTCGGCACCCGCGGCGGGTTCACGAACGACGAGGGGGGACCGCGGATCGGCAACCTTTTCTACGGCTCGAAGGGCTGGGTGTGGATCGACGGCGAGAGCGGCGCGAAGTGGCAGTCCTACTTCGGCCCGAAGAACGAGAAGGGCCCGGGGGCCGACGGTACCGCCGAGCCGCGCGGCACCGTCGCGCCCGCCGTGCAGTACGCGCACTATCAGAACTTCGTCGATGCGGTGCGCGCCGGCGATCCGAAGCTCCTGACCTGCGATGTGCTGGAAGGGCACTATACGTCCAGCCTCCCGCACCTCGGCAACATCGCCTACCGGGTCGGCCGGGCGCTGACGTTCGACGGCAAGAAGGAAGCGTTCGAGGACGACAAGAAGGCTGACGAGCTGCTGACGCGCGAGTACCGCAAAGGCTTCGAGATTCCGAAGTCGTTCACGTAACTGTCACGGAAAGGTGCGGGAATGCTCGAAGTGAATCGGCGCGCGTTTCTGGGAACGCTGGCCGCGGCGGCACTCGCGAGCCGTCGGGCGGGGGCGGCCTCGATCGAACGCGTCGGGATGCAGCTCTATACCGTGCGCGCCGAGATCGCCAAGGATTTCAGCGGCACGCTCGCGCGTGTGGCCGCGATCGGCTACAAGGAAGTGGAGTTCGCCGGCTACTTCAACCGCAAGCCGGAGGAAGTCCGGGATGCGCTGAAGGCCCACGGGCTCACCGCCCCGGCGGCGCACGTGGACTACGCCAGTCTCGCGCCCGACAAACTGCCGGCCGTGATCGAGGCGGCCCGGACGATTGGCCACACGTTCCTCGTCAATCCCTGGCTGGATCCGGCCCTCCGGTCGCAGCCGGACATCTGGCCGCGAGTGGCGGAGACGTACAATCGGGCCGGCGAAGCCACCCGCAGGGCCGGCATTCAGTTCGCCTTCCACAACCACAACTTCGAGTTCGCGCCCGTGAACGGCCGGCTGCCGTACGACATCCTGCTCGAGACGTGCGATCCGGCGCTCGTGAAGATGGAGCTGGATCTCTTCTGGATTGCCGCCGCTGAAAAGGACCCGCTCGACTACTTCAAGCGCCACCCGGGGCGCTTTCCGCTCGTGCACGTCAAGGGCCTGTCGAAGGCCACTCCTGGCGGCGCCGCCGCGCCGACCGGCGATCTCCTGCCGGCCATCACCGACGTCGGGCGCAACGATGTGATCGACTGGAAGAAGATCTTCGCGCAGGCGTCGCAGGCCGGCATCCGGCACTACTTCGTCGAGCACGACGTCTCGAAGGCGCCGTTCGACAGCCTCGCCGCAAGCTACGCCTACCTCCGCGACCTGCGGTTCTGACGGCCGGCGTTCCGACGCACACGGAGGGATCGACGGGCATGCCGCGGCGCTACTGGTTGATGAAGTGCGAGCCTGCCGCCTACACGATCGATAACCTCGAGCGTGACGGGACGGCGAGCTGGGAGGGGGTGCGCAACTATCAGGCGCGAAACCTGATGCGCGACGACATGCGGGAGGGGGACGGCGTCCTCTTCTACGCCTCGAACGCCGACCCCTCGGGCGTGACCGGACTGGCCCGGATCTCGCGGGCCGGCTATCCCGACCACTTCTCCTGGAAGAAGGGGCACAAGTACTTCGATGCCGCGAGCACGCCGGACGCGCCCGTCTGGTACATGGTGGACATCGCGTTCGTCGAGCGATTTGCGTCGGTGGTCCCCCTCGATGTGCTGAAGGCCACCAGAGGCCTCGAGGAGATGGCGGTCACGAAGAAGGGGAGCCGCCTGTCAGTCCAGCCCGTCACCCGCGCGGAATACGACATCGTCGTCCGGCTCGGGCGTCATCGCGCCTGAGCGGGAGCAGGGCATGTCTCACCAGGCCGAATCGACAGCAGCACCAGCGGGCCGCGGCCGGACGCGACCAGCGCATGGGAGGCGCCGCGCGGGACCAGGACGAAGAACCCCGCCGTGAGGGACTGATCGCGCGCCGTGATGCGCGCCGAGCCCTGACCCGCGATCACATACAGATATTCGTCGCTGTCGGCGTGCGCGTGCTCCGCGAGCGGATCGCGTAGCTGGATGAGCGTCGCCATCCCCTCGTCGGTGCATCCGAGCGCGGACACTTTCCGCGGCTCGCGTCCGATGTAGTTCTTCTCGAT
The DNA here is from genome assembly GCA_031425515.1 of Acidobacteriota bacterium. Classification (GTDB taxonomy): domain Bacteria; phylum Acidobacteriota; class Vicinamibacteria; order Vicinamibacterales; family 2-12-FULL-66-21; genus JALZOC01. Next base: position 4,759 of record JANPJN010000825.1, read on the forward strand.
GAAGGCCGGCAGGTCGAGGAGCACGGGCGCGGCCTCACTCGGGCCGGCCGCTGGCGGCGGCGGCGCGGCGGGAGCCGGGGGAGGCGCCGGAGGCTCGGGCGCCGGAGTCAGCGTCACCTTCACATCGATGGGGGCACCGCCGCGGGCCACGACCTCCCGCTCCAGCG
>JANPJN010000826.1:0-1694 GCA_031425515.1 Acidobacteriota bacterium
ACGGTGTAGGTCAGGTTCAGCCTGGCGAACTCGATCTGCCGCGGCCGGGCCGGCACTGGCAGGTGCTCGATGAGCCAGTCGTACAGCGGCCGGTGATCCTCGAACTCGAGCGTGCAGAGCGAGTGAGTCACCATCTCGAGCGCGTCCGACGGCGGATGCGCGAAGTCGTACATCGGATAGATGCACCACGCATCGCCCGTCCGGTAGTGGTGCGCCCGGCGAATGCGGTACAGCACCGGGTCGCGCATGTTGAAATTGGGGGACGCCATGTCGATCCGCGCGCGCAGGACGTGCGCGCCGTCCTCGAACTCCCCCGCCCGCATCCGGGCGAAGAGGTCCACCGATTCCTCGATCGACCGCGTTCGCCACGGGCTGTCCGTGCCCGGCTCGGTCAGCGTCCCGCGCATCCCGCGGATCTCGTCGGCGGGCAGGCTGTCCACGTAGGCATGTCCGGCCGTGATCAGGTGGACGGCGTAGCCGTAGAGCGTCTCGAAATAGTCGGAGGCGTATCGCGCCTCCCCGCTCCACTGGAACCCGAGCCAGTGGACGTCTTCGCGGATCGACTCCGCGTACTCCACGTCCTCTTTGGTGGGGTTGGTATCGTCGAACCGCAGGTTGCACGTCCCGCCGAACTCATCCGCCACGCCGAAGTTGAGGCAGATCGACTTCGCATGCCCGATATGCAGGTAGCCGTTGGGTTCCGGGGGAAATCTGGTGACGATGCGGCCGCCGTTGAGGCCGGCTTTGAGGTCGTCCGACACGAATGTCCGGATGAAGTCGGTGCCCAACTGGCTGTCGCGCTCCACGCCGCCGATTGTCGCGTCCGGGCTGTTCGTGTCCATGGGCTGCAAACCTTCATTATAGCGGTTCGGCCCCGGGTTCCCAGGCCGGCCGCCCGGCACCGCCTGTTGCGGCCGCGCGGTAAGATACGGCCGATCCCATGCCGTTCCGCTATACCCGTCGCGTCCAGTTCGTCGACACCGACATGGTCGGCATCGTCCACTTCAGCATGTATTTCCGCTACATCGAAGAGGCCGAACATGCGCTCTGGCGGGCCGCGGGACTGCCGATCGTCCCTGGGGGCGGGGAAGTGGGCTGGCCGCGGGTTTCGGCTACGTTCGACTACAAGAGCCCGCTGCGATTCGAGGACGAGTTCGAGATTGCCGTCGAGGTGAGCGCCGTGACGCGCCGGACCATCCGCTACGGATTTACCATCACGCGCGGCGAGACCACGATCGGCACGGGCAGCCTCACCGCCGTCCGGGCGCGAACAGAGGACGGTCGGCTCCAGTCTCTGGACGTTCCTTCCGACATCGTCGAGCGCCTCCGCGCCGCGACGGGCCCATAAGCCGCGGGCCACCCCAGGCCAGACAGACCTGACGGACTGCTGTCGGGCGGGGGCACGCCGGCGAACGGGCGTCGCCGTCGCTTCTCCGGGGACCCGGCGGTCAGCGCGGGTCGTGCAGCGTCCGGGCGAACGCCTCGTACTGATCGGCGGCGATGAAATCGACCCCTGCGGCAATCGCCGCGCGCCAGCGCTCACGCACCGCGTCGAGCGATCCGAAGTTGTAGGACGGCGACCATCCGCTGGACGTGTCAGCCGGGTCGAGGCCATTCAGCGTGTAGAAGCGAATCCAGAGGCCGGCGTCGTGCGCGGCGCGAACCGCGGCCGTGAGCCGCGCGGCGTCGTCGGG
>JANPJN010000827.1:0-3213 GCA_031425515.1 Acidobacteriota bacterium
GCCGCAGCGTGTCCCCCCCGCCCTCGAGCCGCGCGAGGTCGAGCAGGTCGCCAATCACCGCTTCCAGTTTGTGAGTTTCCTCCTCGACGATCCCGAGATAGCGGACGCGCGTCGGCGCGACGATCGGCACGTTCGCCATGCCGAGTGTCTCGACGTATCCGCGGATGGCGGCCAGCGGCGTCATGAGCTCGTGGGAGACGTCGGCCAGCAGTTGCCGGCGCGCGCGAACGGACACCGTGAGCGCCGCCGCGCGGCTGTCGAGGTCCGCCGCCATCCTGTTGAACGTGCGCGCGAGCGAACTGACCTCGTCGCCACCCGTTTCGGTGGCGCGGACATCGGTGCGCCCTTCGCCCAGGGCGCGCGCGGCCTGCTCGAGAGCCCGCAGGCGATTGTGGGACGGGCGGAAGATGAGGAGCGCGGTCAGCATGGCGCCCACGCTCAGCAGGCCGAGACCGAACCACGTGAGCGTCGGGCCGAGCTCCTGGAGGGCGACCGACACCGGCGGCGGATTGCCCGGGACCGCGACGACGCCGACCTCGGCCCCGCCGGCGCCGAGCACCATCGCGTACTCCGTGGGAAAGCGGGAGCCGCCACGGCGGCCGAAGGGATCGCCGCCACGACCGAAGGGCTCACCGCCGCGGCCGTCGGGGCGCGGGGCCCCGGGAGGGCCGAAGCGCAGGCGCCCCTGAGCCATGCGGCCCAGCTCGGGAGGAAGCGCCGTGGGGCGATTCGAGCCCCGACGTCCATCGCGAAGGACGATCAGAAAGGGCTGATAGACGTGGGAGTAGCGGCTGCGGGCGAACTCCTCGACGTTGAGGTCGGGCTTCTGTCCGAGCTCGGAAGAGACCTCCGAGGCGACGAGCGTGGCGAGCTGCGTGGGCGTGCGGGCGGCCGTGCCGACGAACCGGTCGGTCAGCCAGAGGTACAGCACCCCCTGCGCGATCAGGAGCATCGCCATCAGCGCGATGAAGCCGAACGCGATGCGCCAGTAGAGGCTGCGGTACCAGACCGGATCGGACATCAGGACACGTCCGCGAACTTGTAGCCCGTGCCCCAGACGGTGAGCACGAAGACCGGTTCGGCCGGGTCCTCCTCGATCTTGCGGCGGACGCGCTTGACGAGCGTATCGACGCTGCGCTCGGTGATGTGCGTGTCGTCGCCCCACACCTTCTGCATCAGGGCATCACGGCTGAACACGATGCCGCGATTGCTCGCGAGGAGATACAGGAGGTCGAACTCGTGCGCCGTCAGCTCGATTTCGCGAGCGTTGAGCCGCGCGTGGCGGCGGGCCGGATCGACCGTGAGCGGGCCGGCCACCGCGGCCGCGCGTCCGGCGGAGGCCCTCGACGGCCGGCGCCTGAGCAGGGCGCGGACGCGCGCGATGAACTCGCGGATGCCGAACGGCTTGGTCAGGTAGTCGTCTGCGCCGCTCTCGAGGCCGAGCACCTTGTCGGCTTCCTCACGGCGCGCGGTGAGCATCAGGATCGGGACGTCGCCATTCATCGACTCGCGGCGGACGGCGCGGCACACCGTGACGCCGTCGAGCTCCGGCAGCATGACGTCGAGAATCAGCAGATCGAACGGATCCGCCTTGGCCAGCCGCAGCCCCTCGGCGCCGCTCCCCGCCGAGACGGTCGTCAGCCCTTCGAGCTGCAGATGCAGCACGACCAGGTCCCGGATGTGCACGTCGTCTTCGACCACGAGCACGCGTCCGCCTCCGGGGGCGTCAGCCGGCTGTTCGAGAGGTCCCATCGCGTCAGTCTAGCGCCGTCGGCTGGCGGGGCGCGGGGTGCCATCGTTTTTTCACGGCCCGCGAGGCGGAGGGCGACGGTCCGCTGTCCTCCCGGCCAGACACCGGTGTGCACGTCCGGTGACGTACAGCAAGGACCCCGCGAGGTGACCGCGCAGCGCCAGGACGATGGTGGGGACGCAGGACCGCGCAGTGTTCGCGGCGCGCAATCATCGTCAGGGAGGGCCGGCAGCCTGGGTTCAGTTATTGACGGGGTCGTGGCACCTGACTTGCTGCGGACGCCATCGCCCGCCTGATCGGAGGATCTCGTGAGACCCAGGAACCGCCTGCCCATCTTGATTCCGGCGCTCGTCGCCGGCGTGGTCGCACTCTGGCCGACCGACGCCGCGGCGCAGCGGCGCGTCGTCCGCCGGGGGCATGCCCCCGTGATCGTCGGCGCGTACGCGCGCCCCTACTATCCGTACTACTACAACTACTACGACCCGTTCTTCTCCGGGTGGTACGGGTATCAGTACCGGCCATACCCGCCGTACGCGCGCTACGGATACGAGCCGGGCGCCGAGCTCCGCATCCAGGTCACGCCGCGCGAGGCCGAGGTGTATATCGACGGCTACCTCGTCGGCAACGTGGATGATTTCGACGGCGTCTTCCAGCGGCTGCGCGTGCCGTACGGCGAGCATGCCGTGTCGGTCTATCGGGAGGGCTTCCGCACCATCACGGAGAAGATGCTCTTCAGGCCGTACGAGTCGTATCACCTGAAGCAGGCCATGGAGCCGATCGCCGCGGGAGGCCAGCCCGACCCGCGCCCGGCGCCGGATCCGAATGCGGCCCCCGATCCGCGAAGCGGGCCTGACCCGCGCGCGGGGACGGACCCTCGTGCGCCAGGCCGACCTCCGGTGCGCAGAGAGGCGCCGACGCGCGATCGCGACCAGTCCCGCCAGAGCGATCGGTTCGGGGCGGTGGCGATCCGCGCGCAACCGCGGGACGCGGTGGTGCTGGTAGACGGTGAGCCGTGGAACACGGCGCCTGGCGAGGATCGTCTGCTCGTCGAGCTCGCCGAAGGGGAGCACCGGGTCGAGATCCGGAAAGAGGGCTTCCGGCCGTTCACGTCCACGGTCACGGTCAGAGCCGGGGAAACGGCGACGGTCAACGTCAGTCTGCCGGTCGATCGCTGACGCGCCATCGCATTGCGGGATGAGAGGGGGGCGTGCTACAACCGGGCATGCCCCTCTTTCATGTCGGATGCGTGCTGGCGCTGCTCGGATCGATTGCGCTGGCGCCCGGATGGCTCGCACAGGCCCCCCGAGTGCTCGCACCGGTCCCGGGAGTGTCCGCCCAGGTCGCCGGCTCCCAGGGCGCCGGCGCATCGGCGGCCGATCGCTTCTGGCCGCAGTGGCGCGGGCCGCACGCCACGGGCGCGTCGAAGACCGCCACGCCCCCGCTCGAGTGGAGCGATACGAAAA
>JANPJN010000828.1:0-2771 GCA_031425515.1 Acidobacteriota bacterium
CGCCGGATCGTGAAGGCGTTCGACGCGCACGGCTTCTCGGTGCCGTTCCCTGTGCCCTCGTCGGCGGTGCCGAGAGCAGAGTGACGTCAGGGTGGCGGGGTCAGTAGCCGGATCGGGTGGCAGGGGCGGGCTTCTCGCCTCTGGACTCCTGGACGATTTTCACCCCGGCGCTGGCGCCGACGCGGGTGGCGCCGGCGGCGACCATCGCTTTCAGTCCCTCGAGATCGCGCACCCCTCCCGCGGCTTTCACGCCCATGTCGGCGCCTACGACGCGGCGCATGAGCGCGACGTCGGCCGCCGTCGCCCCGCCTGCCGCGAACCCGGTGGAGGTCTTCACGAAGTCGGCCCCGGCCGCTCTGGCCAGCGTGGACGCCGTCACCTTCTCGTCGTCGGTCAGCAGCGCGGCCTCGATGATCACCTTGCTGACGACCCCGCACGGCTGGCAGGCCTCGACGACCGCCGCGATGTCGCGCTCGACGGTGCGGAGATCGCCGGACTTGAGCGCCCCGATGTTGATGACCATGTCGATCTCCGTCGCGCCGTCGAAGATCGCGCGGCGGGTCTCGAAGCTCTTGACGTCGGCTGTCGTCGCGCCGAGCGGGAACCCCACGACGGAGCAGACGCCGACGCCGGTGCCCCGGAGGAGGGCCGCCGCGGTGCTCACCCAGACGGGGTTCACGCAGACGGTCGCGAATCGGAACTCCGCCGCCTCACGGCACAGCTTTTCGATCTCCTGGCGTGAGGCATCCGGTTTGAGCATCGTGTGATCAATCATGCCGGACACACTGCCGGTGGCCCCTGCCGTGGCATGCATGCCGAGCCGCGACGCACCCGCGTCGATCACACCGCGAAGCCGATCCGGGCAGCAGTCCGAGACGGCGGCATGGCAGGCGCAGCGCTGCGCCGACTGGGGCCGCCCCCCCTGGGCCGCCATCACCTCGTCGGTGATGATGTCGATGAGCCGCTGCAGGTCGCCGGGATCAAGCACGCTGTCGTCCACTCCCTCTCATCCGCGTCCTGGTCAGAACCGCTCTTCCATCCGGCGGATCTTCAGCAGCCGCCTGATGTACCGCGCCTCGCGCATGGGCGTTCCCATCCAGGTCGTCACGATGCGGATGGCCTCGGCCGGGCCCTCGATCAGGGAGGACCCGAGCGTCATGACGTTGGCTCCGTTGTGCTCCCGGGAGTACCGGGCGATCGTCTCGTTGACGCACATCGCCGCGCGGATGCCCCGCACCTTGTTCGCGGCAATGGCCGACCCGATGCCCGCACCGTCGATCACGATGCCGGCGTCGGACTCCCCCCGCGCGACGTGCACCGCCACACGGCCGGCCACATCCGGATAGTCTACCGGCTCGGGCGTGTCGGTGCCGAGATCCGCGACCGCGAGCCCGAGGCCGCGCAGATGCGAGACGAGCTCCCGCTTCACCGCCAGCCCCGTGTGATCGCTGCCGATGGCGACGCGCCGTATGTCGGACACCGGGGCCAGGTCCCCGGGCAGCGACGGATCCGCGGACCCTGCAGGAATGACCACGACGCGCCGTGAGGCGAGCGTATCGCGGGCGAGCGGCGTGATGTGCCCCCCGGCGGCCAGCTCCACCGTGGCGCCGATATCAAGACTGCGCGCGTCCGCTTCGGTGATGATGTCGAATCGTTTCATGGGGCAGCTATCAGCTCTCAGCTATCAGCTTTCAGCTCACTGTGCTTCGCTATCAGCTCGAGGCGCGGCACACACACTCACTCCTGCGCTTCATCCAGCTCGGCGATGTAGGGAAGGTTCCTGTACTTCTCGGCGTAATCCAGGCCGTAGCCGACGACGAACCGGTCCTCGATTGTGAAGCCGACATATTCGACCGCTACCTGCACGGCCCGGCGTGACGGCTTGCTCAGCAGACAGGCCGTGCGCAGCGAGCGCGGTGCGCGGGCGCGGAGGATGTCCTGCAGGTAGGTCAGCGTCAGCCCGGTATCGACGATGTCTTCGACGATGATGACGTGGCGCCCTTCGAGTCCGGAATCGAGGTCCTTGAGCATTCGGACTTCGCCGGACGATTTGGTGCTCTTCGCGTAGCTCGACACCGCGATGAAGTCGAGCGTCACACGCGGCCCCATCTGCCGTACGAGATCCGACATGAAGACGAAGCCCCCTTTGAGCACGCCCACCAGATGAATGCCGTCCGCGGCCGGATAGTCGCGCTCGATCTCCCCCGCCATCGCCTTCACCCGCGCCTGAATCGTCGCCGCATCCAGCAGAATATTCATTCGCGTCACTGCTTCACGACCGCCGCCCGCACCTGCGCCGAAATCCGTCGCGCCTCGGCCAGCACCTCGGGCTCCGACAGCGTCAGTACCTTGCGATCCCGCATCAGCACCGTCCCGTTCACGATCGTCGTCCGCACATCATCCCCACGCGTCACATAGACCAGGTGCGAGAGTGGCTCGTACATCGGCGTCTGGCGCGCGGCCGCCATCGACACGACGATGAGATCGGCGCGCTTGCCGATCTCCAGTGATCCTGTCACGCCATCCAGGCCGAGCGCCCGGGCCCCTTCGATTGTCGCCATTTCGAGGGCCGTCCGCGCCGGGATGGCTCGGGGGTCCTTCGTCTGCAGCTTGGCCAGGAACGCCGCCTGCCGCATCGCCTCGAACATGTCGAGATCGTTGTTGCTCGCCGCACCGTCGGTCCCGAGGCCCACGCGCACGCCGGCCGCCCGCAGCCCGACCACCGGCGCGGCGCCGCTCGCAAGCTTCATGTTGCTCTCGGGGTTGTGCGA
>JANPJN010000829.1:0-3184 GCA_031425515.1 Acidobacteriota bacterium
CGGGTGCTCACGCTCTTCCTCCGCCCTACGGTCTACGGCTACTCGATGATGCTCGCGGCGGTACTCGGCGGTATTGCGGCCGGCAGCTACGCCGTCGCGCCCTTCCTCAAGCGGCGCTTCGATCGACTCCTCATCCTGGGCTGTCTCGAGGGAGGCATCGCGGTGGGCGCGTGCCTGTCGTTCACGGCGCTGGATTGGATTCCGCGGGTCGTGGAGACGCTCGGTCCCGGCACCGCAGCGCTGATGGGGCCCTATCTGGCGTATCAGGCGCTCGTCAGTCTGCTCGTTATCCTGCCCACCTCCCTGCTGCTCGGCGCCGCGTTCCCGATCGGCTTGCAGGTCTGGGTCGATGGCGCATCGGGCGAGTCGTGGCACACGACCAGGCGAACGGGCGCGTTCTACTCGCTGAATGTCGCTGGGGCGATTCTCGGGTCGCTCTGTGCAGGTTTCCTGCTGCTGCCATCGTTGGGCAGCCGCCGGGCGCTGATGGCCATGGCGGCGACCACCCTGTTGTCCGGCGTCGTCCTCGCGATCGCTGCGCGCTCGTCAGCCGCGACCCGGTACGGCGCGGCGCTCTGCATGATCGTGCTGGGAGCGACGATGGCGGCCATTGTGCCGGACCCCTTCGACGCATTCCTGCGACAGAGGTATCCGGACGACACCGTTTTGTGGCGCCGCGAAGCGGTACAGGCCACTGTCAGCGTCCACGAGACTGCCAGCGGTCACCGCACGCTGAACGTGAGCGGCAACCATCAGGCCAGCACCGGGGGATCCACGCCAATCGTTCATCGCCGGATCGGACATCTCGGCATGGCGGTCCATCCAGACGCGCGCGAGGCCCTCGTCATCGGGCTGGGGGGTGGGGCCACCGCCGGCGCCCTGAGCCAGCATGCCGGGGTCGACGTCGATGTCGTCGAGCTGTCGCGGGAGGTGACGACTGCGGCGGGACGTTTCTTCAGGTCCATCAACGACGATGTGCTCCGGCAACCCAACGTGCATCTGAAAATCGATGATGGACGGAACTTCTTGCTGCTGACCAGCCGGCGCTACGACGTCATCACGGCGGACGTCATCCTGCCGATCTACGCTGGCTCCGGCAATCTGTATTCGGCGGAGTACTTCGGACTGGTCCGCCGGGCGCTCAAGCCCGGAGGTCTCGCCGTGCAGTGGGTGGCGGGCACCGAGGCGGAGTACAAGTTGATCGTACGCACTTTCCTCAGCGTCTTTCCCAACGCGACCGCGTGGGGAGACGGCACGCTGCTCGTGGGTTCGCTCGATCCGCTCCTCCTGCGCCAATCGGACTTCGATCGGAAGGCTCAGAGACCGCAGCGCCTTGCCATGCTGGCGGAACTCGGCATTCGTGGTTTCGACGATCTGCTGGCGCTCTATCGCGCAGGTCCGGACGAACTGCGGGCGTTCGCGGGCGCGGGGCCGCTCCTGACGGACGATCGACCTCTCGTCGAGTATTTTCTGTCGCTGCCGCGCGGAACGACCGCCGACCTGACGCGGCTGAAAGGGGATGTGCGGCGCCACGTCGAAGGGCAACGCTGAAAGCGGTCAGGAGCATCCCGGTGGAGGCCATCCATAAACAAGACCGTCAGTGCTCGCGGAGAGTCTCTTCATCTGCAGCAACAAAGTCGTCTTCATGCGCACCCGTGTTCTAGATGGGCCGCCGCAATGGACACAATCCAATGCCGCCGCCCCTCGTCTGCGGCTCACCGCCACCAGCTGGGGTGCGACCTCTCGTCGTTCCACAACTGTGACGTGGCCGAGATCGGGCGGTGCTGTCCAAGGTGATCCGCGAACAATCCGTTTTGGGGTCGCCTGCGTATTAGCTCCAGCGGTTCCCGCAGGTCCGGGCAGCTTCCTCCCGTTTTGGGAATGAGGCCAATAACAGCCGCGCGTTCCAAGGATGTGAAATGAAGAGCTTCGTATCGTGGGCGGTAATGCTCGGGATCTTCGCAGGAACCTCAACAGTACCGATGTCGGCTCAGTATTCAGGGGGCTATAGCGGCGGCTACTCCAGCGGATGCGGTGACGGTTCCCGCTGGGGTGACGGCGACTGGAGAGGTGACCGCCTGAGGATTCTCGGCCTGACGGCGGACCAGCGTCTCATCTGCTTCAGTGAGAACGACCCTTCGAACGCTGAGAACCTCGGTGTCATCTCTGGCCTCTCCGGCGATGCCAGGCTCGTCGGCATTGACTACCGGCCTGCGACACGCGAGCTCTACGGTCTGGGTAACGCCGGCGGAGTGTATACCATCAACCCCTCAACCGCTCAGGCGACATTCCGCTCACAGCTCAGCGTGGCGCTTGCCGGCAATGCCTTTGGAGTAGATTTCAACCCCGTGGTCGATCGCCTGCGCATCATCAGTGACGCCGGGCAGAACCTCCGAGCGAATGTGGATACCGGCGCCACCATTGTCGATGGCACGCTGACATATTCCACTCCCGCGGCCCCGGCGACGGGCCTGAGCGGCGCAGCTTATACGAACAACGACACCGATCCGAACACCGCCACCACCCTGTACGATATCGACTCGATGATGGACCAGGTGGCGATCCAGTCTCCCGCCAACACAGGAACGCTGAGCGCCACGGGAAAGCTTACGGTGGATACGACCAGCTCCGTGGGATTCGACATCTACAGCACGGTCAGGAACGGCTCGACCGTGGACGTTCAGGGCTTCGCGGCGTTGAAGGTCGGAGGAGTTGCGAGACTCTACAAGATTACCCTCTTCACCGGGAAGGCCACCCTGAGGGGAACTTTCCGGCCTCAGGACCAGGTCATCGGTATTGCCATCCCTCTGAATCAACTCTGATTCACCCTCAGGCGGGCTACCGGCGGGCCTTCGAACAACTTGAAACCTTGCAGCAAGGACAGCCACTGCGGCTGTCCTTGCTGCGCCAACCATGTCCCCTCCTGCCTGCGCCTTCAGCACTCCCTGGCGTTCTGATTGCATCGCTCAACCCGCGACGACCGCCCGGCGGAGGCGGAATAGACATTTCCTGAATAACCTTTGATCGTGCGGAGCGACCCATGACCACAGAAAAGACAGAGCCAGCTTCCCCGTCAGAAACAGCATCTGCCTCGAGCGATGCACCTCCGGCGGCTTCGCCCGCTGGAGATGGCGCGGGCATTACAGCCGGGGCTGGCGACGCCGTCGCGCCCGATCCCGGCGCT
>JANPJN010000830.1:0-3763 GCA_031425515.1 Acidobacteriota bacterium
GCCTCTATCTGACGTTCCGCGGCGGAGTGGTCCGGACACTCCTGGCGGTGCGGCATCCGGCCTGGACGGCAGGCAGCGCGCTGCGCGCCGCGGCCGCAACTTCCGTCCCCTCGACTGCGCGGACTGCGCTCGCGCATCTCGTGCATCGCGCGTTCCCGCTGCGTCTCGCGTCGCCCCTCGCCGAGCGCACGGATCAGCCAGACGACTTTCCCGCCATCCGCTGGATCGGGGCCACCCGCATCCGTCATCGCACGGTCGAAGCGCTGCTCTGCCATCCGACGAGCGCCGTGGACTACCGTGTGCGCGTGCCGGCCGCGTCGCACTTCAGGACCGCCTGCGCGATTTCGCCGAACGCCTGGCGCCGGCACCCCGGTGCGGTGGAGTTCCGCGTCACGCTGACGATTCCGGAGACGGGCTGGACCGCCACGCGATCCTGCCGGGTCGATCCCGAACGGCAGTACACCGACCGGCGGTGGCACGACCTCGACATCCCGCTGCCCCACACCGAGGACCCCGCCGCGGAGGTCCTCGTGACACTCGACACCCGCGTGGTGCCCGGCAGCGACACGGGGCACGCCTGGGCGCTCTTCGGCGAACCGCGCTTCGAGTGGACGCGATCGGCCACCGAGGTACAGGGGTCGCTGACGGCATTTCTCCGCCGCGTGCGGACGGACGGTATCCGCGGCGCCATCGCACTCGCCGCCCGCGGGCGCTCCGCCGAGGAGGAGGCCGCCGAGTACACCCAGTGGGTGTCGGCTCACACCCCGTCGGCGGCCGACCTCGCGGCGCTCGCCGCGGAAGTTGCCGGCCTTCCGCAGCAGCCGCTCATCAGCGTGATCACGCCGGTCTACAACACCGACGCGCGCTGGCTTCGGGCCTGTATCGAATCGGTCCGCCGCCAGGTCTATCCGCACTGGGAGCTGTGTCTGTGCGACGACGCCTCGACCGGCGCCGGGCCGGAGACAGTCTTTCGCGAGTACGCGGAAGACCCGCGCATCCGCGTCGTACGGCTGCCCGCCAATGCCGGCATCTCCGCCGCGTCGAACGCCGCGCTCGCGATGGCGCGCGGCAGCTACGCCGCGCTGCTGGATCACGACGATGAGCTGGCGCCGGACGCCCTGGCCGAGATGGTGCGCGCCATCAATGCGCATCCCGACGCCGCGGTGCTCTACTCCGATGAAGACAAGCTCGATCTCGACGGGCGCCGCTGCGATCCGGCGTTCAAGCCGGACTGGTCCCCCGAGCACTTCCTGCACCGCATGTACACGTGCCACCTCACCGTCGTGCGGAAGGATGTCCTCGAGGCCGTGCAGGGCTTCCGCCGCGGCTACGAGGGGGCCCAGGACTACGACCTCCTGCTCCGCATCATGGAGCGCACGGAGCAGATCGTCCACGTGCCGCGCGTGCTGTATCACTGGCGGAAGCTTCCGGAGTCCACCGCGAGTGCCGGGGCGGCCAAGCCGTGGGCGATGGATGCCGGCAGGCTCGCGCTCGAAGACACCGTGACGCGCCGTGCCCTGCGTGCCGAGGTTCTCCCGGGCATTGCGCCGGGGCTCTTCAGAGTGAAGCGCGCCATCGAGGGCACGCCGCTCGTCTCCATTGTGATTCCCACCGCCGGCCGCTTGCGCCAGGTGCGGGGCCGTGAGGTCGATCTGCTCGCGCAGGCGGTCGCGAGCATCAAGGCGAAGACCACGTGGACGGCCTACGAGATCGTGATTGTCGCCGACGCCGCCGGCGTTCCCGCCACGACCGAGCGCGCCCTCGCCGGCACCGCCCACCGCGTTGTCGTCCATCAGAGCGACGGCGCGTTCAACTTCTCACGCAAGGTCAACGAGGGGGTGGCCGCCGCCTCGGGTGACCACATCGTCCTCTTCAACGACGACCTCGAGGTGATTGACGGCGAGTGGATGTCGGCGATGCTCGAGTATTCGCAGGATCCGGCGGTCGGCGCCGTGGGCGCCAAGCTGCTCTATCCCGATGGGCGCCTCCAGCACGTGGGGATGATCCTCGGGGTCAACGGCATCGCCGCGCATGCGTATCACCAACATCCGGGATCGATTCATGGCTACATGGGCAGCACCATCGGGCCGCGCAACTTCTCGGCCGTGACGGCCGCCTGCCTCATGACGCGGCGGGCCGTGTTCGACGAGGCGGGAGGGTTCGACGAGGCGTTTCCCGTCGACTTCAACGACGTCGATTTCTGCCTGAAGGTGCGGCGTGCCGGGTACCGGATCGTCTGGACGCCGTACGCCCGGCTCTTCCATCACGAGTCGGCCAGCTTCGGCCCCCGCGCGCAGGATGCCGCCGGGATTGCCGAGATGCGGCGCCGCTGGGCGGGCGTCATCGATGCCGATCCCTACTACAATCCGAATCTGACCCGCCGCCATCCCGACTTCAGAATCGGCGCATGACGTTTCCGATCACCGGCGTGAAGAAGGTCGAGGGCGAGGCCCGCGAGGTGGCGTGCGCGCTCTGCGGCCTGCGCGACACGCGGCGTCTCTACACGAAGTACGGCTGGGGCATCGAGCGCTGCCGCGGCTGCGGCCTCGTGTATGCGAACCCGCGCGCGCCGGAGGCGGCTATCCTCGAGCGCTACAACGCCGAGTACTTCTGGAACGAATATCTGCCGGCAGCCGGGGCGGCGGGCGGTGCGATCGACAATGACCTGCTCGACGGGCGCCATGGCGACATGCTCCGGCTCATTGCCGGGGAGGCTCAGGGCCCTGGCCGGATGCTCGAGGTCGGGTCCGGCGCGGGGCTGTTCCTGCACGCCGCCTCGCGGGCCGGGTGGACTCCAGCCGGCGTCGAGCTCTCGCCAGACGGGGCGTCGTTTGCGCGTGACCGTCTGGGGCTCGACGTCCGCACCGAGCGGGCCGAGGCGATGACGTTCGAGCCCCGCTCGTTCGCTGTCGCGGTGATGTTCGACGTGATCGAGCACCTCTTCGACCCGCGTGCCGTGCTCGAGGCCACGCGGCGTGCGCTCACACCGGGCGGGTTGCTGGTGCTGACGACGCCCAATTTCGATGCGTTGAGCCGGCACGCGCTCGGTGTGGCGTGGGCCGTGCTGAACCCGTTCGAGCATCTGTACTACTTCACCGAGGCGACGCTCGCAGCGCTGCTCTCGGCATGCGGGTTCGATAACGTGCGCCGGGTGCGCAGCTTTGCGGGCTGGGGAGCGATCGAGTCGATGAACTACCGGTACACCCATGCGCCCGGGTCGTGGCGGACGTCGCTCTACGAGCGGGGTGTCTCGCGGCTGACGCCGGGGCAGGTGCACTCGGTCCAGCGATGGGGCGCGGCCGACACGCTGCTCGTACTGGCGCGGAGCAAGTGATGTGGTCGCGACTGGCCCTGGTGCTCTCAGCGGTTTTTTTCTGTATTCATACGGTTCGAACGGTAACTGCACCCCTCCCTGACGCGTCCGTTCGCCCACTAGTCACCTATCGATCCGGAATGCAGTCCGTGCCGGTCGAAATCCCTGGCGAACTGTATTACTCGTTGAGAGGGACCCTCAAGGTTCACCGGATACGTTTAGCACTCCCTGACGTCACCAGTATTCCGGCCTACTCGGGTGTCAGATTGCTGGTCGCCACGCACGACACCACGCCGGAGCTGGAAAGTGCCGAACTCCGCCTGCTCGGCACGAAATGTCGTTTCGTGACCTCGCCGGGGGCCACCTTTCCCAACAACGACACACTGGCCTTCGAGCGAACGTCCGCATGCGCCCCACTTCAAGGTCAGCCCACCGGACAGGCGGACCTCA
>JANPJN010000831.1:0-2071 GCA_031425515.1 Acidobacteriota bacterium
CCCGGCAACGTCGGCGAGCTGGAGCGCGTCGTCAAACGCGCCTGCATCGTGACTCGCAGTGAGGTGCTGTCACCCGAAGATCTGGGCGACAGTCTGTCGGCCCGGATGCCCGGCCCCCATGATGTCGAATCGGCGCTGCGCGAGGCGGCGAGCGTGGCGCTCAGGGAACGCCTGGTGGCGGCGGACACGGCGAGCGCGTCTTCGGTCTTTCACGACATCGTGGCCCTCGTCGAAGCCACGCTCGTCAAGGAGGCGCTGGTAATCACGAAGGGGAACCAGGTGAAGGCGTCCGAGCTGCTCGGCGTGAATCGTGCGACCCTGCGGAAGAAGGCCCCCACCGACTGAGGCGGCCGCGGCGCCAGTTGCGCCAGACGTTGGTGATGCCCGCAGGGATCAGAAGCTCCAGCAGGAACAGCGCCACCGCGCTCCCCAGCAGGAATGCGGACACGTCGATGAAGGCCGGTGGCCGCGCATCCGAGAAGGGCGCGGCGTCGGCCTCGAGCACGCGCCCGCCTGTGGCCTGTGCAATCGACTGCAGGAGGAGCCGGTTGACGCCGGCGTGTCGCTGCTCGCGGTCGGCCGTTCGATAAAACCCGCGCGCCACGCGGAGATCCATTCCCTGGCCGTCCGTCACCGAGAACCGCAGGCTGAACGAGCCGCTCTCGGACGACGGGATGTCCGCTTCGAACCGGCCCGGCCCCACAGGCTGCAGCGGCGTGTCGGTCACGCCGCCGCCAGGCGCCCGGACCAGCACGCGCACCTCGATCGGCCGGCCGGCCGACTGGGTCTCTGGCGCCAGTTCCACGACGGTCCGCATGCCCGCGTCCGTGCTCCGGGTGTACGCAACGATGGCCTCCCGTGCCATCGGAGGCGCCAGCCAGCGGACTGCCTGCACGAAGAGCGGGAAGCATGCCGGCGAGCGCCGGCAACTGTCCGACCATCTCCCGTGCAGGTCGGCCGTATAAACCGCAACGCGGCCAAGCCCGGCATGCGATGTCGCGAGAATCGGGTCGGCGAGAGTAGACGCCAGGACCGTCCGCGTCTGCGGTCTGGCGGCGCTCACGACATAGCCGTTCACGTGGGGGAAGACTCCATCGGTCCCGGCTGCCAACGGGTGGGCGGACACCGTCACCGCGAAGACACCCTCGGCCACTCCTCCCCCCGCCACCCGAGTGGCTTCTCTGGCGGCCAGGGCCGGAAGCTGCCTTGCGTCGTCGGTGAACACGGCACGCCCTCCGGTGCGTTCAGCGAGGTCGCTCAGCACCTGCCGGTCGAGCGCCGTGCCGGAGGCGATCGCTGACAGTTCGAACCCCTGCCCGGCCACGGCCTTTCCGGCCTCGGCCGCGTCTGCCGGAGAGGTGCGGCCGTCAGACACGAGCACGACATGGCGACGCGGGAAGGCCGCGGCCTCTGGCGCACGCAGCCATTCGGCCGCCATCCGCAGGGCCGGGGTGATTGCCGTCGCGCCCCCGGCTGTGACGGCGCGCAGGGCGTCTCCGACCGACGTTCCGTCGTGGCCGGGCCGAAGCGGCATGATGGGCCGCGCCGCCGTATCGAACGCAATGACCCCGACCGCATCGCTCGCGGGCAGGGCGTCGATCACACCCTGAACCGCCTGGCGTGACAGCTCGATCTTCGACACGCCGTCGATGCGGTCGTCCATGCTGCCCGACTTGTCGAACACGATCACCAGTGCCAGCGCGGGTGTGCGGCGCCCGGTGCGCGGCCGGACATCGACTGGCAGAACCCCTCCGAGCGGAGTGGCGGCAATCGATGCACTGAGGCTGCGTGGGCCGCCGAGCACGAGAAGGCCACCACCGGATTGCTCCACATAGCGCGCGACCGCGGCGCTCTGCGCCTGATCGAGCGCCTCCGGCAGCACGTCGTCCAGCACGACGGCATCGTACGCCGCCAGGGCGGAAACCGTCCGCGGCACCGACGCAGCAGAGACGCGATCGACACGGAACCGGGCATGGCGGAGGGCCGCATCGAGCGTGCGTGGAGTGCTGCCCACATACAGCACACGTGGCTCGCCAGACACCATCACGACGGCGCCGGCAGATCCGCCGGG
>JANPJN010000832.1:0-2844 GCA_031425515.1 Acidobacteriota bacterium
CCTGGACGACGATCGTGACCTCGATGCCGCCGGAGACGAGGTGCCGGATCGCGTCGTGGAGGGCCAGCCCGTCCGTGACGTTCCCTCCCGCGCTGTTGATGTAAATCGTGATGGGCTTGTCGCCATCGTTGGCGAGCTCCCTCAGCCGTTCTATCGCCGTGCGAGCGGTATCTTTTTCGATATCGCCGATGAGATAGATGTCCCGAAGGCGGTCGGATTGCTCTTTTCTGACAATCTGTTTGACCGCCTCCACCAGTTCTGCCACCACCTGATTGCTGATCTCGCCCATTCCCGCAAGTGAACGCACGCCGCGTGCCGTTTTCGGCCACCTCAGCGGCTTTTGGACCGGTGCCGGGCCAGGCCCGCCCAGAAAGATGTAGATTCTTCTAAACCGAACAGGCGGTTCTCTCGTCCAATTGCTCCGGAGCCTTCCACTTCAACGGTTCTACGGGGTTCTGCCGGGTTCTACGAGGTTCAGATCAGCATCAATGGTCGATATCGCTCGTCCTTCGCAGGCACGCAAGAAAAAGATTCGACGGATCCTCATGGGCGCCGGCGCCCTGGCGGTCATCGGACTCATCACATTTGGCATCTCGCGGCTGAAGCCCGCGGCACCGTCGGTCGACCGGGCCACGGTGTGGATTGACACCGTGAAGCGCGGCCCGATGCTGCGTCAGGTGCGCGGCGCCGGCACGCTCGTGCCGGAAGAGATCCGGTGGATCCCGGCGACGACGCAGGGTCGGGTCGAGAACATTCTGTTGCGGCCTGGCGCGACCGTCACGCCGCAGACGGTCATTCTGGAGCTGAGCAACCCCGAGCTCCAGCAGTCGGTGCGCGAAGCGCAGCTCGCGTATCAGTCCGCGCAGGCCAATTTCGTCAACCGGAAACAGGAGCTCGAGAGTGCGCTGCTGAATCAGCAGGGGGACGTCGCCGGCATCGAGGCCTCCTTCAAGAATGCGGCGCTCAATCTCGAAGCGCAGGAAAAGCTGTACAAGGACGGGCTGGTCTCCGAGATTCAGCTGAAGCAGTCGCGCAGCGCGTCCGACGAGCTGAAGAACCGGCTCGACATCGGGCGCCGCCGCCTCGAGATGCAGACCAACGGCATCCGCTCGCAGCTCGCGCCGCAGGAAGCGGACGTCGACCAGAAGCGCGCGGCGCACGAGCTGCGCGTCCGCCAGCTCGACGACCTCAAGGTCAAGGCCGGGATGAACGGCGTGCTGCAGCTCGTGCCGGTCGAGCGCGGGCAGCAGGTCGGCCCCGGCACCAATCTCGCCAGGGTCGCCGACCCGACCAATCTCAAGGCCGAACTGCGCATCGCCGAGACCCAGACGAAGGACATTCGTGTGGGTCAGCTCGCCGAGGTCGACACCCGCAACGGCGTTGTCCGGGGGCGCGTGTCCAGGATGGACCCTGCGTCCGCCGGGGGCACGGTGGGGGTGGACGTGATCCTGGAGGGGGCGCTGCCGCCAGGCGCGCGGCCCGATCTGAGCATCGACGGCACCATCCAGCTCGAACGGCTCGACAACGTGCTCTATGTCGGCCGGCCGGCCTTCGGTCAGGAGCAGAGCACGGTCGGGCTCTTCAAGCTCAACCCCGATGGCGAGGCCATTCGCACCAACGTAAAACTTGGCCGCAGCTCGGTCGATAAGATCGAGATCGTGGACGGCCTGCAGCCGGGCGATCAGGTCATCCTGTCGGACATGTCCGCACAGGACCAGTTCGATCGGATCCGGATTGCGGGCTGACGAACCGCCCCGCACGAACTATTGGAACAGGATGAAACCGCCACGCAACCAAACGCCTCATGTCGCCGTCTACTGAGAGCTGATAGCCGCTTCAAGGAGCCTCGATGAGCACACCACCGAACGCCGCGCCCACGCTGATCCACCTGGACGGCGTCACCAAGGTCTTCTTCACCGACGAGGTCGAGACGCACGCCCTGGCGGGCATCCACCTGGAGATCAAGACCGGCGAGTACATCGCGATTGCCGGCCCGTCCGGCTGCGGCAAGTCGACGCTGCTGTCGATCCTCGGATTGCTCGACTCGCCCACCGAAGGCAAGTACATCCTCAACGGCAAGTCGGTCGCCGACCTGCCGCTGTCGGAGCGGGCGCGCGTGCGCAACCGGGAGATCGGCTTCATCTTCCAGAGCTTCAACCTGATCGGCGACCTGAACGTGTACGAGAACGTCGAGCTGCCGCTCACCTATCGGGGCATGAAATCGGCCGAACGCAAGGAACGGGTCCTGGCCGCCCTCGAGAAAGTGGGCATGGCGCACCGCTCCAAACACCTGCCCAGCCAGCTCTCGGGCGGTCAGCAGCAGCGGGTCGCCGTGGCACGCGCGGTGGCCGGCACCCCCTCGATTCTGCTCGCCGACGAGCCGACCGGAAACCTCGACTCGAAGAACGGCGAGGCCGTGATGGACCTGCTCAAGGAGCTCCACCGTGAAGGGGCGACGATCTGCATGGTCACGCACGACCCCCGCTACGCACGCCACGCCGACCGCTCGATCCACCTGTTCGACGGACGCGTGGTCGAAGAGGACGGCAGCAAGCACCGCGGCGAACGCGAGCTGGAGGAAAGCGGCTTCGACGTCGCGCACTGACACACCCCTGCATGGTGACCGACGACAGCCGGAGCCACCCGGAGGTTGCCGTGGAGCCGGTGTCACGCGCCCTGCCGCCGGGAGAGCCGCGCGTGCTCATCGCCGACGATCAGGCGGAGGTGCTCGAAGCCCTCCACCTTCTCCTCGATGGCGCCGGCATGGTCCTCGAAACGTCCGTCTCGCCGGCCGGCGTCCTCGCCGCCGTCGAGGCGCGGGAGTTCGATGTCGCGCTGATCGAC
>JANPJN010000833.1:0-10121 GCA_031425515.1 Acidobacteriota bacterium
CCCGATTCGACCACGTATGTGGCGCGTCTCCGGCATGGGGTGCTGTTTCACAACGGCAGGGAGCTGACGTCGGACGACGTCGTGTACACGTTCCGCAGCTTCCTCGACCCCGACTTCAAGGGACGGTCCGGCGCGTACCGGCAGGTCGCCGCGGTCGATCCCCTCGACCGGTACACCGTCCGGTTCACGCTGAAGGCGCCGGCCGGATCGTTTCCGATCAACCTGGTGATGGGCATCGTCCAGGCCGGATCGGGCGGCGCGAATGCGCGTGCGCCGATCGGCACGGGGCCGTACCGGCTGGTCCGGTTCGTTGCCGACGATCGCGTCGAGCTCGCCGCCTTCGATCGCTATCACGGCGGCCGGCCACGCAACGATGCGCTCGTCCTGAAGGTCATTCCGGACGACACCATGCGCGGGCTCGAGCTGCGCAAGGGCAGCGTGGACCTCGTCGTCAACGACCTGTCGCCCGATATCGTCTGGCAGCTGCGGCAGGAGGGGCGGATGCAGGTGGAGACGGCGCCCGGCACCGACTACGCCTATGTGGGGATGAACCTGCAGGATCCCGCGCTCGGCCGTCTCGAAGTGCGCCAGGCGATCGGCTATGCGATCGACCGCGCGGCGATTGTGCGCTATCTCCGCCGCGGGTTCGCGGCGACCGCGGTCGGCATCGTCCCGCCCATGTCGTGGGCGTTCGAGCCGGGGGTGTTCGACTTCACGCACGATCCCGCGCGCGCCGAACGGCTGCTCGACGCCGCCGGGTATCGCGATCCCGACGGCGCCGGTCCGAGCCCGCGATTGCGGCTGTCGCTGAAGACGTCCACCTCCGAGGTGTATCGCCTGCAGGCGGCCGCTATCCAGCACGATCTGGCGCGCGTGGGGATTGCGATCGAGATTCGATCGTCGGAGCTGCAGACGCTGTCGGCGGACGTCCGTCGCGGGAACTTTCAGCTGTACACGCTGCAGTGGGTCGGGGTGACCGACCCGGACATGCTGCGGCTCGTGTATCACTCGGCGCAGCAGCCGCCCGTCGGCCTCAATCGGGTGCACTACGCCAATCCGGAGGTGGATCGCCTCATCGAGGCCGCGTCGGCCGCGACCGATGAGGACGCGCGCGGGCGGATGTATCGTCAGGCGCAGCGCGTGATTGCCGGCGACGTGCCGTACGTGAGCCTGTGGTCCCGCACGAACGTCGCGATCTTCCAGCCCGACATCCACGGCGTCACGCTCTCCCCCATCGCCGATTACGGCTTTCTCCGGCACGTCTTCCGCGAGCCCGCGGCCTCGGCGCAGCGGTGAGGTCGAGCCCCTCGCGCACGACAGCGGGCGCGCGCGCGGTGCGCCCCCCGAAGGCCGGTTGCCGGCGGTGGGCCGCGAGCCGACTCGTCGCCCTCCTGCTGCTGCTCCTGCTGACGGCGCCGACGGCCGGGAGGACGCAGGCGCTGCGCGAGAGCTCCGCGGGGGCCACTTCGGGCGCGGGCCGCTACGATCCGCGGCTGCGGTTCCGGACGATCTCTACGGACCGCTTCACGCTGTACTTCCACCAGGGAGAAGAAGCCCTCGCGAGCCGGCTTGCGGTACTGGTCGAAGAAGTCGCCGCGGACGTGGATCGGCGGCTCGGTCCGCCGCGAGGGCGTGTGCACGTGGTCCTCGTGGATCAGACCGACCAGTCCAATGGCTGGGCAACGGTGCTTCCCTACAACCTGATCGAGCTCGCCGCGGTGCCCCCCGTGTCGCAGAGCGCCATCGGTAACACAGACGACTGGCTGCGCATGGTGTTCGCGCACGAGTACACCCATGTGGTGCACCTGGAACGGGGAGGCGGGTGGATCGGCGGGCTGCGCCGTGTCTTCGGCCGGATGCCGCTGCTCTACCCCAACGCGTTCCTCCCGGACTGGCAGGTGGAGGGCCTGGCGACGTATGTCGAGAGCGCCGTCACAGAGCAGGGGCGTGTGCCGGCTGGAGATTTCCGGCTGCTGCTCGACGCGGCGGCGGCATCGGATCGGTTCCTGACGCTCGACCGTGCCGGCGGCGGGCTCATCGACTGGCCATCGGGCCAGGCGCCGTATCTGTATGGTGCGTACTTTCACGAGTACCTGGCCGGACGATACGGTCAGGAGTCGATGCGCCGGCTCGCCGATCGAACCGCCGGGACGCTGCCGTACTTCGGCGCGCGCGCGTTCCGCCACGTGTTCGGCCGCTCTCTCGGGGCCCTCTGGGCGGACTTCGAGGCGGACGCGCGAAGCCGCCTCGATGCGGAGGCGGCGCCTCGCCAATCGAGACGGATCACCTCGCACGGGTTCAACGTCGGTGCTCCCGCGTTCAGCCGCGACGGCCGGCTGTTCTACTCGGTCGCCAGTCCGCACGGATTTCCCGCGCTCATGGAGCAGCCGCGAGATGGATCGACGCCGCGCCGCATCGGGCCGAGGTATCAGGGTGAACGGATCGCGACGGCAGGCGACGACCTGGTTTTCGATCAACTGGAGGTCGTGCATCACGCCGACCTGCAGTCGGATCTCTTTGCGGTCTCGCTGCGTGACGGCGCCGTCAGGCGCCTGACGCACGAGGCCCGCGCGGCCGACCCGGATGTCTCCCCCGACGGCCGGACGATCGTCTGCACCGTCCAGCAGACCGGACGCCGGGTGCTCGCCGCGATGGAGGTGCCGGTCCTGGGTCAGCAGGGAACGCCCGTCGTGCGCGTGTCGGAGGTGGCGACGGAGTTCTCGTGGCCGCGATGGTCACCCGACGGCCGCGTCATTGCCGCCGAGCGACGCCGGCTCGGCGGCCCCTCGGACATCGTGCTGATCGATGCGGCGTCGTCTGCGGTGCGGACGCTCGTGGCCGGGGGGCGTGAACGCAACACCACGCCCGCGTGGCTGCCTGATGGATCCGGCGTCCTCTTCGCGTCGGATCGGGACGGCGCGTTTCAGATCCACGTTGCGGAGGTGGCGACCGGCTCCGTGCGTCGGCTGCTCGGGACCGGCCCCGGCGCCCGCGCGCCCGTAGTCTCGCCCGACGGTCGGCACCTGGCGTTCGTCGGCTACGCAGCGGACGGATATGACGTGTATGCGCTGCCGTTCGAGTCGGCCGCGTGGGTGGACGTGCCGCCCGCCGTTCTGCCCGTTCAGACGGACGCGCCTCCTCCGGCGGAGATCGGGGCGTCGGTGGACGCTGGCGGAGCGCAGTCCGCGAGCCCCCCATCGGCCGTCTATCGTCCGTGGTCCACGCTCGCGCCGCGATACTGGTCCCCGATCGTCGAGAGCCGGCAGGACAACCTGCTGGTCGGCGCCACCACCAGCGGGTTCGACGCCCTTGGACGGCATGCGTACATCGCGACCGCACGCTGGGCCGTCCCGGGTAATCACCCCGAGTGGCAGATGGACTATGCCTACGCGCGATGGTGGCCGACGATCTTCGCGTCAGCCGCAAATACGCTGGAGGACTGGCGGACCGGGGAGGTCCGGACGCGCGAGATCAGCTCCGGCGTGCTGCTCCCGTTCCGGCGCGTGCGCTGGTCCAGCACGGCGTTCGCAGGGGTCCACGCTGCGCGGGATGCGTTCTCGTGTGCGGACTGCACGCCCCCGATCGCCGACGCCGTCCTGCGACGCGACCTGCGGTTCGGATGGCATGCGTCAACGGCACGGGCCTTCGGCTATTCCATCGGCGCGGAGGAAGGCGCGGCCGTCAGCCTGACGTCGGAGCTCACGCCGGCCTCGTCGGGCGCGACCGCCGCCGGCGCCATGACGTTGGATGGGCGGAGCTACTGGCGAGTCATCCCGCGGCACGGCGTGATCGCGGCACGCGTCGCGGGGGCGAGCGCGTGGGGCGATCGGCATCGGCGCCGGGTGTTCGAGGCGGCCGGGGCGGGGCCGCAGCCGTCAGGGTTCGACTTGGGGTCAGGCGCCGTCGGCCTCCTCCGGGGATTTCGCGCTGCCGACCTGTTCGGCCAGCACGCGGCCGTGGTCAATCTCGACTACCGGTTTCCGCTGGGATGGCCGCAGCGGGGGCTCGGCACCCTGCCGCTGATGGCACGGAGCATTCACGGCGCGGTGTTCGCCGACATCGGGCATGCCTGGGATGGCGAGTTCAGGGCGGCCGACGTCAGGCGCTCGTTCGGCGTCGAGCTGTCGGCCGATACCGTCATCGGCTATGCGCTGCCGCTGACCGTGACCGCCGGTGCCGCCTGGAGGGACGACCCCTCCGGCCGTCGCCGCGGCTGGGCCGCCTTCGCCCGCGCCGGCCGCGCCTTCTAGGGGCCCCCTTCGTGTATACAAGGTATACTCCGCGGCGTGACGCCACCGGATTTGTTCGGGCAGGCCGTGCATGCGCTGGAGCGGGGGCACGGCGCGGAAGCCGCCAGACTGCTGATTCGCGCGCTGCGGCAGCCAGGTTTGCCGCGTGATTTCCAGGTCCAGCTCCGATGCGCCCTGGCCGAGGCCTGGCTGCTGCAGGACGATGTGCGGCAGGCGACGGAGGCGCTGGGCGCTCCACCGCAGGAACGGGAACGGCTGGATCCGGCCCGCCTCTCCGATCTCTGGCGTGCCCACGGCCGGCTCGCCGTCGCCCGGGGTGAGCCGTCCCGCGGTATCGCGTTTCTCACCAAGGCGCTCAAGCAGGCCGAGCGCGCCCACGACTCCCGCGCCATCGGGCTCGCCCACTACGAGCTCGGGCTCTGCTACCGCCAGGTCGGCGAGATGGCCATCGTCCGGGATCACATCACCAACGCGGCGACGGCCCTCCATGCCGCCGGCGATCGCCGGAACCTGGCGATGGTGCATTCGCTGTCCGGGGTCTCACTCGCACAGGAGGGACGGCTGGACGAAGCGATTGCGGCGCTGCGCCAGGCCGAGCGTCTGGCGGTGATTGTCGAGGCCGGCGACGTGCTGGCGACCGTCTGCGGCAACCAGGCCAACGTGGCGCTCATGCAGCACCGGCACGATCAGGCGCTGACGCTCGCCGAGCGCAGCGTCGAGCTGCAGGAGCACACCGGCACGCCCCACGGGCTGGGTGTCGCGCTGGCCTCGCTTGGCCAGATCTGCGTGCGCGTCGGAAATCTGAAGCGCGGCGAGGAGGCGCTCAATCGCGCGCTGGACGTCCGGAGCCCGTTGCACTTCATGCGCGAAACCACGGGCGCCGTGTTCGACACGCTCGCGCAAATCCACCTGATTCGCGGCGAGCACGACCAGGCCAGCCGCTCGCTGCAGAAGGCGCGTGAAGCCTACGGGCAGACGCTGGCCAGCCGGTGGTATCAGTGGTCCGTGCGGGCGCTCGAGGCCAGGCTGGCGATTCGACGCGGGGACCCCGAAACGGCACTGGCGCTCGCGACTGAAGTAGCGGCTGCTGACGCGCCCGGGGTGTACGCCCTGCAGGCGGAACTGATCGCTGTGGAGGCGCTGCTTGCGCTCGGCCGCGCCGATGCGGCCCAGGAGCGGCTCGACCAGGTCGCGCCGCTCGTGCAGCCCGGCGCGATGACGGGGACCTGGGGAGAGTTCCTCCGCCTGCGCGGACGGCTCCATGCGGCCGCAGGCCGCGCGACGGAGGCGTACCACGACTTCGGGCAGAGCGTGAGCGTCTTCGATCTGCTCGGCGAGGGGTATCAGGCCGGACTGAGTTACCTGGAGCTCGGCCGACTGGCCGGCGCGGCCGGCGCCCGATCGCGCGCGCACCGGTTTCTCCACGCCGCCGCGGAGATCTTCACGTCATTGGGCGCCGTACCCGATCTGGCGGAGGTCCAGACCGCCCTGAATCACGGCCCCACGACTGCGGCCGTGGGGTATCTCGGCGTCCAGATGGACGGCGATGACGCACTCGTCCGGCGCATCGTCGATGCGTCGGCCATGTCCGCGCTGCTCGCGCGCGAAGGGGCGACGGCGCTGCTGGAAGCCTGCGATGCCCAGGCCTCGACGCTCTTCGTCCAGCGCGCCGGCGGGCAGATCGCGGTGCTGGCGGCGGCCGGCTGCGACACGGACGCCGCCCGGGCGCTGGCCCAGGCCGCACTGCGCGGGCCCACGGGCCAGGGGGCCATCGTCATGGAACCCATCGGCCGCGCGCCCGATGGCGGCCGCTTCGCGGTGCTCTCATCGGCACGGACGCTCAGCCCATCGGCGCTGCAGCGCTTCCGGACGCTGTCGGCCGTCCTGCGGCAGGGTTTTGATCTCTGTATGGCGCGGGAGCGCCCCGCGGAAGGAGCGGCCGGCGCGCTGGAACGCCCCCTGGAGCCGCTGCTCCCGGGCTTCGTGTGCGCCAGCGCCGCGATGCAGCGCGTCGCTGACCAGATTCAGCGCCTGCAGGGCAACGACCTCACCGTCCTGATCACGGGCGAGAGCGGGACCGGCAAGGATCTCGTCGCCCGCGCCATTCACGCCGGATCACCGCGCTGCGACCATATGTTCCTGCCCTACAACTGCACCAGCGCGACGCGCGAACTGGCCGACAGCCAGTTGTTCGGCCACCGCCGCGGCAGCTTCACCGGAGCGGTCGCCGATCAGCCAGGCGTGCTCCGGACCGCGGTGGGCGGCACGCTCTTCCTGGACGAGGTCGGCGACCTGCCCATTGACGTGCAACCCAAGCTGCTGCGCTTCCTCGAACAGGGTGAGGTCCTTCCGGTTGGCGATACCCGTCCCCTCCGTGTGGACGTGCGCGTCGTCGCCGCCACCAACGTCGATCTCGAGAGCCGCGTCAGCGAGGGACGGTTCCGCGAAGATCTCTTTTACCGGCTGAGCGTGATCCATATGCACGTGCCGCCGCTGCGCGAGCGGCGCGAAGAGATCCCGCACCTGAGCACGTTCTTCCTGCGCGAGGCGAGCGAGCGGCTCGGCAAGCCCGGCGTGCGCCTCAGCGCCGAGACGCTCGATCTCTTCGACACCTTCCCGTGGCCCGGCAACGTGCGGCAGCTGAGAAACGAGATCCAACGGGCGGTCGCCATGGCCTCCCCCGCCGGGCTCATCACGCCCGACCTGCTGTCCACCGCCTTCGGCACGGGGGGGCTGAAGATCGACGCGTCGAAGCGAAACCGGCAGCCGACGCTCGCCGCCGCGGTCGAAAAGGTGGAGCGCGAGATGATCCAGGCCGCCCTGGAACGGGCCTCGGGCAACGTCTCCGAGAGCGCGCGCGTGCTCGGCCTTACCCGCCGGGGACTCTATCTGAAAATGGAACGCCTCGGAGTGCAGCTACCCGTCCCCCCGCGCTGACGCTACATCATCTTGCACAGCCAGGCATACCAGGTATCCACTATCGGGCCTGTTGAATACATGGTATCCATAGAGGCTCGCTGAAACGAAGGCTGAGTTTTCATCCTAACTATCTATTTCGCAATAATTTAGGGCTAATGTAGGTTACTCGGGCAGGGACGGGAGTACCGGGCGCGCGCCTTGATATACAGGAAGGCAGACTCGTTACTCCGGAAGGAACCAGCCATGGAACAGCGACTTCGTCTTGTGCAGGGCGGCAGCCGGTACGAGAAGCGGATGGAAGACCGGCTTCCCCTCGAGGTGCCCGGTCAGATTCTGTGGAAGGACGCGAAAGGCAACACGCGGACGGCCTCGGTCGTGACGCGCGATATCAGCCCGCACGGCGTGCAGGTCGAGTGCCTGGGCGGCACGCCGATTCCGATGTATCGGCTGGTCTACTTCCAGGTTGACCGCGCGTTCCGTTCGCGGGCCGACCTGCCGGCGCCGCTCCGGAAGTCCAGCGTGCTGTCAGCCGTGTTCCGGGTGGGACCCGTCAGCGCTGCGACCGGTGCGCCCGACAGCTACGCGCTGCGCCTGATGGTGGAACCCGATCAGCAGGTGGCCGCGAGCCGGGCGACCTGGGAAACGCCGGCGGATCAGACCCGGACGGCCTGACACCGTCAGGCGGCCGCGGTCGTTCAGCTCTTCTTCGCCTCTTCCCTCTCGCGCCGGGCATCGGCCGCGTACAACGATTGCGGGAACTCGTCCACCACCCGCGTGAAGGCGTGCGCGGCCTCTGCCTTCCTGCCCGCTTTCAGGTAGGCCCTCCCGAGCTCCATCAGCACACCGTCCACCGGCATCTGCGACGTGGTGTCGGTCGCGAGCTGCTGGTAGATGGCGATCGCGGCGTCGTACTTGCCCTGCGCCACCTGGACTTGCGCCAGCCCCAGCCGACCCGTGCGTTCGTAGATCCCCTTACCGGCGCGATCGATGACCTCGGTATACCGCTGCTCCGCTTCGGGCAGCCGCCCGAGCGACGCCAGTGTGCCGGCGGCGTGATACCTCGCGGTAATCCCGGCACCGGTGCCCGGATACGCGTCCGCAGCCTGGACGAACTTCGGCAGGGCCGCCTCCGCGCGCGCCCGCTCGGTCTGGAAGGTGCCGGGCTGTTGCAGGGGCATCGGGCTGCCTGGCGCCGGGGCCACCGGCGCCACGACGGGCGCCTCGGCCACGGCGAGCGCAGCCGCCAGCAGCGTACTGGCTTTGGCGTCCCGCGACTGCCGCCAGACGACGTACCCGACGGCCAGGAGAATGGCGGCCACCACGACGATGGCAATCGTCACCATGTCGCGGCCGCGGGTGTCGAGAACTTCCCGCGCACGGGCGACCCCGTGAACCAGGTCGTTTTCCTTCAGCTTGTGACGCTCGATACTTTTCATGACCCTCGAACCTGGTGCGCCCGGCAGGTCTCGAACCTGCGACCCCCGGTTTAGGAAACCAGTGCTCTGTCCTGCTGAGCTACGGGCGCGAAACAGTTGATTCTAGCAGCTTCAGTATTGAAGCACGGCGGACACCTGCTCCCCCGCGAGCCGCGCACGGCCGTTGAGCGCCACGAGCTCGATGAGCAGCGCCACGCCGTCCACCTTACCGCCAAGCTGCTTGACGAGGTCCACCGTGGCCCGCGCTGTGCCGCCCGTCGCGAGCAGGTCATCGACGATGAGCACGCGCTGGCCGCCGGCAACGGCGTCGCGGTGCATTTCCAGACTGTCCTGCCCGTACTCCAGATCGTAGGTGGCCCGGATGCAGGGCGCAGGCAGCTTCCCCAGCTTCCGCACCGGGACGAACCCGGCGCCGATCCGGTCCGCCACGGCCGCGCCCAGGATGAAGCCGCGACTCTCGATGCCGACGACGAGATCGATGCCGCGATTGAGGTGCGGCGACGCCATCGCGTCCACGGCGTCGTGCAGGCCCACCGGGTCTCGCAGCAGCGTCGTGATGTCGTAGAAGAGGATCCCGGCTTTCGGAAAGTCGGGGACGTGCCGTATCTTCGATTTCAGATGCTCCATGGCCGATCCTTCAGCGCGTGATGAAGCCGGTGCCGCGCCACGACGGCGCGAGATCCTCGACCTCGAACGTGTCCACGTGGGCGCCGCCGGGCCCACGCCGCAGCGCGAGCTCCACCCGGTCCACCGACGTCTGGTCTCCTTCGACCATCGCCTCGACTCGCCCGTCGGGCAGGTTCTGCACGTAGCCGCGGACTCCTTCGGCCGAGGCGCGCGCTTCCGCGAACATCCGGAAGCCCACACCCTGCACCCGCCCGCCAATCAGGAACCGCCGACAGACGATCATAGGAAACGGTGATTATAGCGGACGGCGTGACGTGGTGGCGCGGATTCCATCCTGCCGACGTCCGTGTCGCGTGCTACAGTGCCGCGCCATGCCCAGAATCGGATCGAGCCGCCACGGCGAGTCGAACATCCGGATGCTGCGCGTCATGCGCCGGGGCGATCGCCACGACCCGCGCGAGCTGACGGTCTCGTTCCGCTTCGAAGGCGACTTCGCGCCCGCGTTCCGCGAGGGGCGCGCCGACGGCCTGATTCCCGGCGAAGCCCTCCGGAACATCGTCCATCGCACCGTGCGGGAGGTGGGCTCCGCCGAGATCGAGGAGCTCGGGATCACGCTCTGCGAGCGACTGCTCGCCGATCACCCCGCGCTGACGCGCGCACGCATCGAGGTCACGGAGCGCTCCTGGATGCGGCTCGACGCCGGCGGTCGTGCGCAGAATCAGGCGTTCATGGCGGGGCCGCCCGAGGTCAAGACCGCGGCGGTCACGAGCAACGGCTCCCGGGTGGCGGTGACTTCCGGGCTGGATGGCCTGTCCCTCATGCGCACCTGGGGTTTCGCGCCCGCGCCGGACGCGCGGCCGCAGGACGGGACGACGGATGGCCTGCAGCG
>JANPJN010000834.1:0-3098 GCA_031425515.1 Acidobacteriota bacterium
CGCGCGTCTTCAAGCCGACCTCCAGCGTCCTGTATCACAACAACGGCGACGGGACGTTCAAGGAGGTCAGCGGCGGCACCGATATCCAGCGCGCGCTCGGCAAGGCGCTCGGCGTCGTCGCCACGGACATCAACGGCGACGGCCTGATGGACTTGTTCGTCGCGAATGACACGGTGCAGAACTTCCTGTTCACGAACCGGGGCAAGGGGAAATGGGAGGAGATGGCGCTGGCGGCCGAGGTCGGCTTCAGCGCCAACGGGACTCCGCGCTCGGGGATGGGCGTCGACGCGACCGATTTCAACGGTGACGGCCGGCAGGATCTCTTCGTCGCCAACGTGGATCAGGAAATGTTCTCGCTCTACCGGAACGACGGCAACGAGTTCTTCTCGGATGTGGCTGGGTCCAACAGCATCGCGCAGGCGACCCGGCTGCTGAGCGGCTGGGGCCTGAAGTTCTTCGACTACGACAACGACGGCGCGGTGGATCTGTTCCTCGCCAACGGCCACCCCGACGACATGATCGAGAGCTACTCCCAGCAGGTCCGCTACAAGGAGCCGCTGCTCCTGTTCCGTCACGATGGCACGAAGTTCACGAATGTCAGCGACCAGGCCGGGCCCGTGTTTCAGAAGATGTTTCCGGCGCGCGGTCTCGCCATTGGAGACTTTGACAACAACGGCCGCGTTGACGTGCTCATCGGAAACAACGGCGGCGCGCCCGTCCTCCTCCGCAACAATGCCGGTGACGGGAATCACTGGCTCGGCCTGAAGCTCCAGGGCACGACCTGCAACCGCGACGCGATCGGCGCCACGATCACCTGGTCCGTGGTCGGGAAGACGCGATCGCGGCTCAAGTCCCACGGCGGCAGTTATCTCTCCTCCCACGACATGCGTGAGGTGCTGGGAGTCGGCACCGCGTCGACGATCGACTGGGTGGAGATCAAGTGGCCCCAGCCGAGCGGCCGCGTCGAACGGCTGACCGGCCTGCCCATCGACCGCTACGTGACGATTGTCGAAGGCCGAGGGCGCATCGAAGGCTGATGACGTCCGAACCGGCCGGTCTCCGCGCCTCCCCCCGTACGTTCGCCGGCCTCTTCCTGGTCACGCTCTCCACGCTGACGTATCAGTTGCTGCTGACGCGCACGTTCAGCGTCACGATGTACTACCACTTCGCTTTCGTCGCCATCTCCGTGACGATGTTCGGGATGGCGGTGGGGGCGGTGGCCGTCTTTTTAAAGCCGCAGGTGTTCGTTCCCGAACGGGCAGGCCGGCACCTCGCCATCGGCTCCGCGGCCTTCGCCGCCGCGACGGTCCTCAGCTATCTGACGCACCTCTCGATTCCTTTCGTGCTGGACACGTCGCTGGTCACGATCTATGGCCTCGTGCTGACCTACGTGGCGCTGTCCATTCCATTCGTGTGCAGTGGCATCGTCGTGTCGCTCGCGCTCACACGTTTCCCGCAGCAGGTCAGTGCGCTCTATGCCGCGGACCTGGCGGGGGCCGCGGTCGGCTGCCTTCTCGTCGGCCCCGTGCTGCGCCTGACCGACGCCCCGACGGCCGGGCTCGCGAGCGGCGCAGTGGCCGCGATCGCGGCCTGGCTCTTCGCGGGCGACACCCTGACGCAATCGTCCGCGCAGGCGCGGGGCGGAACGGCCCGGGTGCGGCGCGCCTGTGCCTCCCTGGCGTGCCTGCTGATTGTGGCGGCGGCCGCACACGGCGCCGCGGCCCGCAACAACTCCGCGTGGCTGCGGCTGGTCTGGGTCAAGGGGCAATACGAAGCGCGGCCGCTCGTGGAGAAATGGAACTCGTTCTCGCGCGTGCGCGTCATCGGCGACGGCGACAAGTACGTGCGCCCGTCCGGCTGGGGGCTCAGCGCCATGCTGCCGGCCTCGCGCACGGCGCGGGAACTGCACCTGGACATCGACTCGTACGCCGGCACGGAGCTGACGCGGTACAGCGGCAACACGGCTGAGGTCGAGCACCTCAAGTACGACGTCACGAACGTCGCTCACTACCTGCGACCCGACTCGCGCGTCATTGTCGTCGGCACCGGCGGCGGCAGGGACGTGCTGTCCGCGCTCGCGTTCAATCAACGGGCGGTGACGGGTGTCGAGATCAACGACGGCATCCTGGCGCTGGTCAACGGCCGGTTCGGCGATTTCACGGGTCATCTGGATCGCGATCCCCGCGTCCGCTTCGTCAACGACGAAGCCCGCAGCTACATCGCCCGGCTCCAGGAGCGCGCGGACCTGATCCAGATTTCGCTCATCGACACCTGGGCCGCCACGGCCAGCGGCGCGTTCGTCCTGACGGAGAACTCGCTCTACACCGTGGACGCCTGGCGCATCTTCCTCGACCATCTGGCGCCTCGCGGCATTCTGTCGGTCTCACGGTGGTACTACGCCAACCGCCCGGGCGAGGTCTACCGTCTGGCGGCGCTGGCCTCGACGACGCTGATGGGGATGGGGGTGAGCCGGCCGGGGGACCATTTCGCGATCGTGCGCGCCAGACCCGGTGGCGCCGATGCGCCCGACGGCATCGGGACGATGCTGGTGTCGCGCGACCCGTTGAGCGCCGCGGATCTGGATGCGCTCGAGGCGGTGGCGGCCCGGATGCACTTCGATGTCGTCCAGAGCCCGCGCCACTCGGCCGACGAGACGTTCGCGGCGCTGGCCGACGGCGGGCGCGTGGCCGCGGCGATTGCCGGGTTCCCGCTCAACATTGCGGCGCCCACCGACGATCGTCCATTCTTCTTCCACATGCTGCGGCTGCGCGATGTGTTCCACCCGTCCCGCTGGCGGGACCAGGGGATCGTGCAGTTCAACATGACGGCCGTGGGTGTGCTCGGCATCCTCTTCGCGACCGTCGTCCTCCTTACCGTGCTCTGCATCATCGTGCCGCTGACGCTGGCGCGTCCGCGCCCGGACCTGACGGCCGCGGCGCCGCACCTGCTGTTCTTCGCGGCCATTGGATTCGGATTCATGCTGGTCGAGATTTCACAGGTGCAGCGGCTGGCAATCTTCCTGGGACATCCGGTGTACAGCCTGTCGGTCGTGCTCTTTTCGCTGCTCCTCGCGAGCGGTCTCGGGAGCCTGTCCACCG
>JANPJN010000835.1:0-3116 GCA_031425515.1 Acidobacteriota bacterium
GGGAGGGACCGACCGCACGCGGTACTCCGTGGCTGTCGAGGGCGGGCAGGCGCCTTTCGTAGTCGAAGCCGAGCTGCTGTATCAGCCGATCGGCTTCCGGTGGGCGCACAATCTGAAGGCGTACAGCAACGAAGCGGAGCCGAAGCGCTTCGTCGGCTACTACGAGCAGATGGCCCCGGCGTCGGCGACTACGCTCGCGCGCACCGTGCGGTAGGTGGCGCCGCGCGGTCGCTTACCAGTGCGTCAGCGATCCATCCGGACGCCGGTAGACGTTCCTTCGGCCCGGCTGCGTGACCTCCCCGATCTGCGTCAGCAGCTTCATCTCCGGCGTGACGCCCAGCCCCGCGCGCTGATTGGTGTAGGCCTTGCCGTTCTTGAAGTCGAGGCATTCGGGCAGGTAGTCGATCGGGCGTCCGCCGTAGTTGTATTCGAGCAGCACCGGGCCCGAGAACGTCGAGAGGCAATTGACGAGCGCCGCCGTCGCGATCGGCCCCGTGAAGTGCGGAACGATCCCGACCGCGTGTGTTTCGCAGATCGCCGCCGCCTTCATCATCTCCGTGATGCCGCCGATGTTTGGCAGCGTCGATCGGATGAAGTCCACGTCGTGGTTCTCGACGAGGCGGTTGAAGTCCCACTTCACGCCCCACTCCTCACCGTGGGTGAGCGGTACACTCGTCATCTGCCGGAGCTTCGGGATGTCCTGGAGCGCGTTCTCGTCGCGCACGGGATCTTCGACGAAAAACGGCTCCGACTCTTCGATCGCCCGGCACAGCCGGACTGCATCGTTCAAGTCGAAGCGCTGATGGAAGTCGATGCACCAGTTGCCGTCGGGGCCGACCGCTTCGCGCACGTCGCGACAGTCCTGCGCCACCGTGCGCACCATCGACCGTGTGTCGTACACGCCGCCGATCGGTGGTTCTCCCGCCCCCATCCTGAACGCACGATACCCCGCCTCCATCGTCGCCTTCGCGCGCTCCTTCAGGCTCAGTCGCACGCCGGGTTGTGCGCCGGGCGGCGGCGCGCCGCCGGTCGCGTAGCACTCGCAGTAGTCACGGGCGCTGCCGCCGAGCAGTTCGTGCACGGGCAGGCCGAGCGCCTTGCCCTTGATGTCCCAGAGCGCCAGGTCGAGCGCGCCCATCGCGTGGGCCTTCTCGCGGCCGGGCGGATAGAACCAGGCGATGTAGGACTCCTGCCAGATGGCGTCGATCCGGAAAGGGTTCTTGCCGATCAGCGAGCCCGCACACTGCTCGAGGGTGTCTTTCGCGCCCCCTTCGCCGATGCCGGTAATGCCGATGTCGGTTTCGACCGTCACCACCATGTTGCTCTGTTTTAAGAGCGGGTTTAGTTTGGGAGGCCGGTAGATGCGCACGCGTGTGATGGTGGCTTTGGGCAGCGCTGCCCATGCCCCGCCGGGGAGCACGCACCCAGCCGCGGGCGCGGCCGCCAGGGCCCTGAGAAAGGTTCGTCGATTCACGCGGTGCCTCCTGCCTGGACGGACGGATCCGGCGGAGTCTAGGTCTCGGACGACGTCGGGGTCAATCCGAAACACGCTTTCTCGATTGCTCTGGACACTTTCTGAACCCCGGACGCGGCCCTGGAATTGCACAGGTGAGCGAAATGGCCAAGTCGCCCGTCCGCCGCGCCTTCCTGATTCTCTTCATCGCCGGCGTTGTCATTGCCGGGTTTCTGATGCTCGCGCAGGACCAGGTCACGCTGAAGATCCGCAGCGCCGTCGGTGCCGAGGAGCCGCGCCACGCGGCCTATGTCGCCGGGCTGACAGGCGGCGACCTGACCCACGGCAACGACTACGAAGTGCTCACCAACGGCGATGCCATCTTCCCGGCGATGCTTGGCGCCATTCGCGGCGCGAAGCGGCGCATCAGCTTCGAGAGCTACATCTACGAGTCGGGTGAAGTCGGCACCCAGTTCACGGCCGCCCTCGAGGAGGCCGCACGCCGCGGCGTCCGTGTCAGCGTCGTCGTGGACGCGGTCGGTGGAAGCGGGATGAAAGACGAGGATGTCGAAAGATTGCGAGCGGCGGGCTGCCGCGTGGGCAAGTTCAACACACCGAAGTGGTATTCGCTGGAAGAGGTGAACTACCGCACGCACCGGAAGATTCTTGCCGTGGACGGAGAGGTCGCCTTCAGCGGAGGTGCGGGCGTCGCGGACCACTGGCTGGGCAACGCCCAGGACAAGGAGCACTGGCGCGATACCCAGATCCGGATGCGCGGCCCGGTCGTCCGCCTCCTGGAAGCGGGCTTCTACGAGAACTTCATGGAGACGTCCGGCGAGGTGACGCCGGAGCTCGACGATGAGCAGGCCGGGTCGCACACCGCAGGCGCGACCGTCGTGATCCGGAGCTCGCCGACGGGCGGCAGCAACGATCTCAAGCGCCTGTATCTGCTGGCCATCGCCTCGGCGCGGAAGACCCTCGACATCACCACGCCGTACTTCGTGCCGGACGAATCCAGTGAATGGGCGTTTCGTGACGCCGCCTCACGCGGCGTGAAGATTCGCCTGCTCGTCGAAGGGGACATCACCGACGCCATGCCGGTGAAATACGCGTCGCGCCACGCGTACGACCGTCTTCTGTCGATGGGCATCGCGCTCTACGAGTATCAGCCGACGATGATGCATACGAAGACGCTGATTGTGGACGGCACGTGGAGCATGTTCGGGTCGGCCAATTTCGACAACCGCTCGCTCGAACTGAACGACGAACTGAATGTGGCGGTATCCTCGCCGGCGCTGGCCGCACGTCTGCTGACGGACTTCGAGAACGATCTCAAGGCCTCCCGGCAGCTCGATCTCGCCCAGTGGCGGAAGCGCTCGATGCTCCAGAAGACGCGGGAGAAGTTCTGGTCGTATTTCGGGGAAGTGTTTTAACCAGCTATCAGCTATCAGCTATCAGCTATCAGCTGTCAGCTTCGAGTTCCCAGTTCCCAGTTCCCAGCTTCCAGCTTCCAGCTTCCAGCAGGAGCGTCGAGCTGAGAGCTGGGAGCTAGAATGACCCATGCTCCGTGTACGGTTCGCTCCGTCTCCAACCGGCTACCTGCACATCGGCGGCGCGCGCACGGCGCTCTTCAACTGGCTGCTCGCGCGGCGGTCGGGCGGCG
>JANPJN010000836.1:0-3903 GCA_031425515.1 Acidobacteriota bacterium
AATAAGGACGAGAATCGCGATCGGGCCGCGTCCCTCGAACATGCCCTTCCGGGTGACCCCCTGCTCGGCGTCGTGGATGAACTTCACGAACTCGTCGGCGCCGACGTAGCCGCCGGCCGAGGCAAGGACGGTGAACCGGTCGAGCCTCGACAGATCGCTGCTGTCGGCGGGAGCCTGGGGCGCGGGTGCGGGAGCGACGACGGGAGCGGCGGCTGGCGGGCCGGTGCGACGGCCGGCCGAGAGCTGCGCGAAGACCGCTTCGTCGGTCGCTGACACCGTAGCACCGCGCGGGACGATCTTCAGCGTCCATTCCACCGGCACCGTCACCGGCCGAAAGCACACCGCATCGTCGCAGGCCTGATAGCGCAGCCGTCCGGGGATGGTGAGGGTGCCGGGCGTGACGCTGGCGGCAACGTCGAGCTCGGCGCCCGCGACGAACTCGTGGCCGAAGACCGCCAGCGGTTCGGTCTGTCCCTTCAGCGTGAAATCGGTTGGATGCGGAAAGATCAGCTGCGAGACGCGAATGCCGGCCGGCGGGTCGATCGTGAGGACGGTCGGGATGAGCGAGGGATCCCGCGGCTTGTCTGACTGGACGTGGAGCCCCGCCGCGAGCGTTACCTTCAGCGCGAGGCGGACCGCGGTGCCGGGGTACACCCCGTCGCGCTCGACGTGCGGGGTGACCGTCGCCGTCGTCGGGCCCTGCGCGCGCGCCGGCTGCCCCGCCGCAACGAGGGTGAAGAGGGCCGTGAGGAGCAGGCTCCAGCGCATGGAGCGATTGTACCTACTTCCGCGCGGCGGAGGGTCACACCGAGATCATGGCCTTGAACAGCTCAGGCGCGACGGCGATGGCCGGGAACCGTTCCGGCACCTCGCTGAGCGCCAGGCGGTGGGTGATCCACGGAGCGGTGTCGATCCGGCCGGACTCGATCGCGTCGATGATGGCGCGGAAGGTCTCGGGGCGCGCGTTTCGCGTGGCGAGCAGCGTCAGCTCGCGACGATGGAACTCGGGGTCGTTGAACGCGATGTCTCCCTGCACGAGGCCGACGAAGATGAGCCGGCCCCCCGCGCACGGCCATCGGAACGACGCGTGCATCGACTCGGGATTGCCGGTGGCATCGAACACGGCCGCCGGCAGATCGCCACCGCCGGCCTCCATGACGTCCGCCTGCGCCGTCGGGCTGCGGGCGTCAACGACGTGGGGCACGTTCCAGCGCGTCCGGCACAGATCGAGCCTGGCCGGGCTCGCGTCCATGACGATGACCCGCGCGCCAGACGCCTGTGCGAACTGCACGACCGAGAGGCCAATCGGCCCGGCGCCGATGACCAGCACGAGCTCGCCGCGCGTGAGGCCGGCCCGTTCGACCGCGTGCGCGCCGATGGCCAGCGTCTCGACGAGCGCGAGCTGCTCGCACGACAGCCGATCCGACACGTGCAGCTTCTCCGGCGGCACGGCAATGACCTCGCGCATCCCCCCGTCCTGGTGGACGCCAAGGACCGAGAGCGAGACGCAGCAGTTGGACCGGCCGTTCCGGCACGCCACACACGTCCCGCAGTTCAAATACGGCTCGACGGCGCAGCGATCGCCCGCACGCAGCTTGCCGGCGCCCGCACCCGGATCGATGACCTCCACGCCCAGCTCGTGACCGAGCACCCGCGGATAGGTGAAGAACGGCTGTCGGCCCCGGAAGGCGTGCAGGTCCGTTCCGCAGACTCCGATACGCTGCACGCGTACGAGCGCCCGCCCCTCACCCGCGCTCGCGGCGGGGACCTCGCCCGCGACGAATCGCCCCGGAGTTTCGAGCGTGACTTGCAGCATGGCAACGGCCTTCCTCGCCGCGAACAGTGGACAAGATAAACTCTGAGCGGATTTCAGGGTCCGCGATGAAGACTACTGCCCTCGAACGCTTCCTGCAATACGTCACCATCGACACGCGGGCCGACGAACAGTCGGAGACGACGCCGAGTTCGCCGGGGCAACTGGTGCTGCTCCGTCGTCTGGCCGACGAGCTGCGGGCGCTTGGCCTGCGGGATGTCTCGATGGACCACTTTGGCTA
This sequence comes from Acidobacteriota bacterium, assembly GCA_031425515.1. Taxonomy (GTDB): domain Bacteria; phylum Acidobacteriota; class Vicinamibacteria; order Vicinamibacterales; family 2-12-FULL-66-21; genus JALZOC01. Next base: position 2,055 of record JANPJN010000836.1, read on the forward strand.
TGTCATGGCCACGATCCCGTCAACGACGCCCCGGACGGACGTGCCGACGATTGGGTTCATCGCCCATGTGGACACGTCCCCGGAGATGCGCGGGGACGCCGTGCGTCCCATCGTGCATGCGCGCTATGACGGCCGCGACCTCGTGCTGCCGGACGATCCCGCCATGGTGCTGCGCACGGCAGACAACCCTGCCCTCCTCGCGCAGATCGGCCACGACATCGTGACGGCCTCCGGCCTCACGCTGCTCGGTGCGGACGACAAGGCGGGCGTCGCGGAGATTGTCGCGGCGGCGGAGTACCTCATGGCGCACCCGGAGATTCTCCATGGCGAGGTACGCATCGCGTTCACGCCGGATGAGGAGATCGGGCGCGGCGCGGACCACTTCGATGTGGCCCGCTTTGGTGCGACGTGCGCGTACACGCTCGATGGCGGCGGCGTGGGGGAACTGGAGTACGAGAGCTTCTCGGCGGATGCGGTCACCGTGACGTTCCACGGCTTCAACACGCATCCGGGGTATGCGAGAGGGCGGATGGTGAATGCCATCCGGGTGGCGGCGGACTTCGTCGCGCGGCTGCCGCGCACGGAAATGTCGCCGGAGACGACGGCGGGGTACGACGGATATCTCCATCCCTGGCAGATGCAGGCTGGCGTCGATCGGACGACCGTCAAGGTGCTCGTCAGGGATTTCGACACGGTGGCGCTCGCGGAAAAGGAGGCGCTCGTCGAGCGGCTCGCCCGCGAGACGGTCGGCGAACACCCGGGCGCATCCTTCGAGTGCTCGGTAGAGGAGTCGTACAGGAACATGCGCGAAGTCCTGGAGCGGCATCCGCATGTCGTCGACTGCGCGCGCGATGCGATCCGGCGTGCCGGGCTCGAGCCTGTCGAGCGTCCGATCCGTGGCGGCACCGATGGATCACGGCTCTCGTTCATGGGGCTGCCCACGCCCAATCTGTTTGCCGGCGAGCACAACTTCCATTCGCGGCTCGAGTGGGTGTCGGCGCAGGACATGGACAAGGCTGTCGAGGTCATTGTCCGGCTCTGCGAGCGCTGGAGCGAATAGCGCCGCAGCCCTGGGCCGACCCACCCGGAGGATTTGCGTCTGGTGGCAATGTGGCGCATAATTACAGGACATATGGCCTCACCTCAAACGACTGACATCGGTGCGGCGAAGGCGATTGCACCGGCCGCTCGTCCGAGGCGCTCTGGTTGGGAGCGTTTCCGCAGGTCCCTCGAATCGGGTGGTGCGGGGCCGAACGGGTACGTCGTGCTGCTGGGGCTCGAGTCGTCTGACTCGCGGCAGCTTCGGCAGTCGGTCGAGGACGGCCTGCCTTACGGCGCGTTCGAGCGTCTGGTCGCCAATACCTCCCTGGCGAGCGATGAAGCGCTCGTCCTCGTGAACATTCCGCGACGGACGCTGACGCGCCGCAAGCGCGAGGGGCGCTTTCATCAGGACGAATCCGACCGCCTGGTCAGAGGCTCACGCATCGTCGCGCGCGCGCTCGAGTTGTTCGATGGCGATCGCGAGGCGGCGAAGCGCTGGTTGTCGGAGCCGCAGAAAGCGCTGGGAGGGGCGGTGCCGCTCGTGACCGCGCGCACGGATGTCGGGGCGCGTGAGGTCGAGCACCTGATCGGCCGGCTCGAGCACGGCGTCTTCACCTAAGTCCGTGCCGACGGCCTGGCGGATCGTCAAGAAGCGCTATGCGGGCGCCGCGTTCGACGGCGAGGGGGCGGCGGCGTTCGGCGGCCGCTGGAACTCCCCTGGCGTGCAGGTCGTGTACGTGGCGAGCACGCGGTCGCTCGCCGCGCTCGAGATGGCTGTGCACCTGGATCGCTCGACGCTGCTGGCGTC
>JANPJN010000837.1:0-6091 GCA_031425515.1 Acidobacteriota bacterium
CGAAACGGCGACACGCTCCACCTGTTATGAACCCCCGCCGGAGCGTGCGCTGAGCCAAAGCCGCCGTGCGCGGTGCGCATCGCGATCCCGTTCTGGCCAAGCGACGTTGTGCCGGGCGCGACACGCCCGACGTTCTGGCCATTGGCGTGGAGATAGCCGTTGCGGTCGCCGTAGACCGGGCGCGCGGGAAAACCGCCGCCCATGCCGCCACCGAGCATGCGGCCCATCATGAAGCCCATCATCATCGGCATGAACATGCTGCGAGAACCGCCGTCAGCGGTTCTGACCTCGGTGGAGTCGCACTGCGTGTAGCCGGCCGCTTCACATTCGGCCTGGGTGGCAAACTTCGGCGCCTGTCTGGCGTGTTCATCCTTCGCGGCCCGATACGCCTCGTTGCAGACGCCGCTGTCCATGTCGCGCGCGCACGCCCCGCTATCGCCGTAGAGCGTCGAATCCTCGCCCCAGTCCCCGCCCTTCTTCTGACCGCACGCGACAAGCGTCGTCGCGGTGGCCCCGGCCAACAGCAAGCTCACGTATTTTGATTTGCGCATGTTCAGTCCTTCTCTCTCATGCGCTCAGCGCGCCGGCGTTCAAAATTCCCATGGCGATGGAGAGAGTGCCCAGGAGGATGCCATAAGCCACGTTATCGGCCTCGATACCCTGTCTCAACTTGGGCACCATCATCGAGACGACAAGAAACACCAGGAGCTGGCCGACGAGGCCAATCCCGCCCCACACCGCAAGTTCAAGGACTTCAAACGTGCTCGAAGCGGTGGAGTACAGCACGATCGCCATGCCGATGGCCGTTCCGCCGAAGCTGCACGCCGCCGCCCGATTGCCGCCGCGGATCAACCGGATCTCGTGGTAGGGCGTCACCATGAGGTAAGCCGTCAGAGCCACCGCGAGAAGCGCGACAGCCGTGCCGAGAAACGCAAGATAAAGTGGGAGTGAAGTCAGCATGATCTCTCCGTCGCTCCAGCATAGCTCGGACAGAACACGTCCGTAGCAACGCCGTCAGAACACGTCCGTGCTGCTGACGAAGGCGCGCCTCGTAATGTCAGGCGACCACGACAGCACATGCAACATTTCCTGCGCTACTTCTTCATGCCCGGCGGCGTCCAGTTGACCACGTGGTACGTCGTCGGCCCGGTGCCGACGTTCCGGATCCCGTGCAGCTCGTTCGAGGCATTGAAGATGATCGACCCTGGTCCGAGCCTCTTCCACTCCCCGCCTGAGAGGGTTTCCACGGTGCCGTCACGGATGATGATCAGCTCCTCGTTCGGGTGCTGATGCGGCGGATGCGATGTCTGACCGGGGTTCAGCGTGGTGACGTGCATTTCCAGCTCGTCGAGCGTGACGGTCGGGGAACGCACCACTTGTCTACCCTCGCCAACGGCCGTCTTCCTGACCTCCATCGCGTTCCAGTCGAACACCGTGGAGTGCAGGACCGGCGCTTGCGGCCGCGCGTACGCGCCGAGCGACACGCCCACGGCCAGCGTGATTCCGACGATCAGGGCTTCCCGACGACTCATGAGTGACATCGATCCTCCATCAAGCAACACGATTCACGACCGTGGTCCTTCACTTCTGTTCGTGCACGATTCGTCCACCGACGACCGTCAGCAGACTGGACGTTCCCGGCAGCGCGTCCGGCGGCGCCGTGAAGATGTCCTGCGACAGCAGCGCCAGATCGGCCACCATGCCGGGGGCTAGCGTCCCCTTGCGGCTCTCCTGAAACTCGGCTCGCGACGAGCCCAGTGTATAGGCGCTGACGGCCTGCTCGCGCGTCATTGCCTCGGCAGGGTTGTTGGCGTTGATCGAGGCAAACATCAAGTTCAGATACGGGTTCATCGCACCGTCGGATCCGAGCGCCACCGCAACGCCTGCAGCCAGCATGCTCTTCATCATCGTGGTCCGGGCCGTTCGCGCGCCGAGGCGCCTGGCCATCACCTCGGGCAGCATGAAGTGCGACGGATTCTGCACGACGATGACGCCGAGGTGTCTGGTGCGCTCGAACTGCGCCGGCTCGAGCATGTCGGCATGCTCGATGCGCGGCCGCAACGCCCACCACCGGGCGCCCCCCGTCTGCTCGAGTGCGCCGAGCACGGTGTCGATCGCCGCGTCGCCGGTGGCGTGGAACATCGGCTGCTCGCGGTGGCCCAGGGCCTGCTCCAGGAACGCGACGATCTGCCCTTGCGGGAAGTTCTGCAGACCGCGCGTCGACGACCGGTCTGCGTAGGGCTCGCGGAGGTGCATCAGCCGTTCGACCGGCGTGCCATCGAGGATCCACTTGGTGCCGGACGTGGTCACCTGACCCGATTCCCGGCTGCCTGCCGATGCCGGCTGGCGCCATGCCGCCATCCCGCCAAGCGGAAAATCGATGACCCGCAGCCGAATCGGCATTCGTGCGGCTCTCGCCGTGCGGGCCAGGTCGCCTGACGGACGCGACGTCGACATCACTTGCGCAGAGGTGATACCGAACGTGATTGCCTCGCTCGCGTAGCGGCGAAGCGCCGCAGACTGCGCCTGCTCGTCCGGTGTGGTCGTCAGCCGTTCACGCAGGATGTATTCCGCGTACTCGTGCGCCATTCCCGTAATCGAGGAGGTGCCCGCCGCCCGCACGAAGAACCCGCCCGGCGGATCTGGCTCGTCGTCCCGTATCTTCAACAGGCGCAGCGCCGCCGTGTTGCACAACGTGCCGTGGCCGGTCCACGCTCCCAGCATCACCGGATGTTCGGGCGCAATTCTGTCCAGTGTGAACCGCGTCGCTCTCGCGTCGTCGAGCACGCGACCGCCGAACTCGCCGTAAATCCATCCTCCCTTCGGGGCTCTGGCGACCGCTGCGGCAAGCCGCTTCAGCATCTCGTCGAGAGGCGGGTCTTCCTGGACAGCCGGCGGGCCGCCGAGGTCGGTGCCCTCGGGCTGCCCACCGATATGGACGTGCGCGTCGTTGATCCCGGGAATGACGACACGGCCCTGCGCGTCGATGACGCGCGTGGAAGGACCGGCAAGGGGCCGGACGTCCGACGTCCTGCCGACGGCGCCGATGTGGTCGCCGACGATACTCAGCGCCTCGGCCCACGGGGCCGTCGCGACGCCGGTGAACACCCTGGCGTTGACGATCACCAGGGACGGCGCAGCGGACTGCGCGGCGAGCGCGGCGCCGATGGCGATCGCGAGCGTTGCGGCTATCGCGCGAGCGCGCATGAACATCGGCGGATGTTACCTCCGAACTGCAGCGCGCGCCGGAGATCACGCAGCACCGCGGGTACCGGCTCGTCGAGGCCTGTGGAATGGTCAGGGGACAATCTGCATCGCGTGGTGTCGGTGCCCACGACGGACGCGATAGGTCTCGAAATCACGTCGGTCTATGGTGAACACCCGCCGGGTGGCGAGCACCTCGGCGGCTGTCACGAGCGACGCATCCGCCAGATCCATCGGATGATCCGCGTACAACTCCATGAGCTCGAGCGCACGCGTCAACGTTGAACGGTCGAAGAACCATACCGACAGCCCGCCGATCTCGACGAACTCCCTGAGGCGATCCGACCCGATACTCCCGGGGCGCAACATGTGAAACGCCTCGGTGAGCACCGGCGTCGTGGTCGCGATCGGATCTCGAATCTCCTTCAGCGCCCGTACGCACCTGTGATGCTGGCCGTCCCGGGGATCGAAGAGGGCCACGAGCGGCCCCGTGTCGACGAGGATCATCGCTGGAGCTTCTTACGGAGCACGGCGGTCACGCCGCGTCGGGTCTCGGCTGACGGCGCGACGGAATAGCCGCCAGGGCCCAGGTCGAGCTGCGCGTAGATGTCGAAGGGCCGTCGCCCCGACTCCTGCCTGACGCGTTGCCGCAAGGATTGCAGGCCCTGTTTCAGCGCCTCCGAGATTGGCAGACCGGTGGCATCGCGAATGTCCTGCAGTGCCGCCTCAGCTTCGTCGTCGAGCCTCACCGTCCGAGTGGCCACATCTGCCTCCTGTATTACGAATCGTATTACGTAGCCGTGGCAATCGTCAAACCTGTCAGCTCTGGACAGACCGGTCAAGCATCGCTGGTCTGTGTTCTACGGCATCCTGCCGGACGAAAGCGTCGTGGGTCCGCCCGTTGGACGGCTCGAAGCGCGCTTGGGACTGAACACCGGTCGCGTTGAGCGTAACCGCCGTAATGCTCGAGCCATGTACCAGTAGAAGTCGTATCCAAATGGAATGGCCAGCAGGACCGCCAGATGCGGCGAATAAGAGTACGCGCAGACTGGTACGAGGAACGCTACAATTCCTCGCCGAAAACCAAGCTCAATCCTTTGGTTCCACTCGGCGGTCTTGCGGATCCGCTGCCAGTCCGGGCTCTTCCAGTCCACCATTGGCGAGCGGATTGTCACTCAGTCGATGAGCCAGACAGCCTTTTCGACGCTTCAAAACCCCAGAACTCATCGCGGGGTGGTGCGCGGTGATGACTGCTGCCGGCGCCCGCGCGGGCCGCGAGCGGCGATGCGGTCCCCGATGCTCCCGGAATCATGCGCCTGCGGAAAATCGTTCACCCCTGAAGCGCTCGCCCGCGACCTCGACGGACGAACGCCGAGTGTCAACCGCGAGGGGATCTCTTTTGTGGCGCGCGCCCCTTGCGCAGGATGCGCCCGAGCCGCAGCGCGGTCGGGTGCCGCTCGATCTGCTCGATCGACTGCGGCAGCGCGATCAACCAGTTGGGCCACTGGTCGGTGGTCGCCGGCATGTTGGGCCGCTCCTCCACACCCAGCGCGTCCTCGAGCGTCGCGGTCACGATGCGCGACGGCGCGGCGGCGAGCGCCTCGTGCACACGCGCGATGACGCGCGGCAGCGGCGTCCCGACAGGCGACTTCGTGAGCCGACGCACGCGCGTGAGAATCTCCCTCGTACCCGCCTCGTTCGGTGCCAGGCCCAGCGCCTTCTGCGCCCGCACATCGGATCCGCTCCATAGCCCCGCTACGGTCGGCAGATCATGGGTCGTCACGGCCGCCAGCGCCTGCTCAGGGAACCGCGCCGGCGATCCCTTCTCGAACCAGAGGAGCCGGTAGGACAGGATCTTCCGGCGCGACAGCTCCGTCCGCGTCGCCTCCTCCACCGTGCCGAGGTCCTCGCCGACGATGACCGCGCGCGCGCGCCGGCTCTCGAGCGAGACGATGGCGAGGAGGTCGCGGGCATCGCTGCGCACGTAAGCACCTTCCCGTGGCTCCAGGCCACTGGGGATCCAGAACAGACGGAACAGCCCCATCACATGGTCGATGCGCAGCCCGCCGGAGTGCCGCACGCAGCCCCTAATGGTATCGATGAAAGGCTGATAGCCGGCCGCGCGCAGCTTCGAGGGGACGAACGGCGGAAGCCCCCAGTTCTGCCCCTTCGTGTTGAACTCGTCTGGCGGCGCGCCCACGCTGATGCCGTCGGCCAGCACGTCCTGGAACGCCCACGCGTCGGCCCCGTCAGCGTCGAAGCCGATCGGCAGATCCTGCATGACGGGCATCGCACGCGACGCGCGTGCGAGCTGGCGATCGATCTGGAGCTGGACCCACTGATGAAAGCGGATGCGGTCGGCCACCGGCCGCTTGCGCGCCTCCGTGCGCACACCGGGCGAAGAGGGGTGCCGCAGGGCCGCAGGCCACCCGTGCCAGCCCGACCCATGCCGTTCCGCGAACGCACAGAAGGTAGCGAACTGACGGAGCCCGTTCCCCTGCTCGGCGACGAAGGCGTCCAGATCCGCCGGGTCGCGCCGGCTGATGACGTCCCAGATCCGTTCGAGCGCCCCTATCTTGAGCCTGTAGACCTCGTCGCGATCGATGCGCCGGTCGGCGTTCATCGCTCGGGCACGCGCCGCGATGCCGGAGAGGTCCTTCAGCGTACCGGCGCCGTCCACCTCCTCGATCCGCAGGTAGAGCGGGCTGCGGAACCGTCGGCTCGAGGGAAAGTAGGGGCTCGGCTGCTGCGGCACGAGGGGGATCGCGGCCGCCAGCGGATTGATGAGCGCGATGCCGGCGCCCATCTTCGAGGCCCAGGTGCCGAGGCGGCGCAGGTCGGCGAGATCGCCGATGCCCCAGCTCCGGCGCGACCGCGTGGCATAGAG
>JANPJN010000838.1:0-2329 GCA_031425515.1 Acidobacteriota bacterium
GTGATGCGCGACTGCGGCACGGGGAGGAACTCACCCCAGAAGCGCGCCATGTCGTCGCCGTAGAGGCGTGCCGCGCTGGCCATGAGCTTCGCGGGATCGGCCATGTGCCCCGCGCCGCGCTCGTGGACGAAGACTTCAATCGCGGGATTCTCACGCACCAGCGTGCCGGTGACGCCGGCATGATCCAGGTGGATGTGCGTCAGCAGGATCTGACGGACGTCCGCGATGGCGATACCCTTCGCCTGGAGCGCCGCGCGAAGCGTCGGCAGTGTCGTAGACGGCCCCGGGTCGATGAGGGCGACGCCTGACGGTCCCTGGACGATCGCCGTCGCGATGATCTCGGGGATTTTGAGGAAGTCGAGGTCAATGTAGTCGAGGCCTGACGCCAGCGTTGCCAAGGGCACATCCCGTCCGCTGCGCGCGCCGGGCTGCCATCCGGCCCGTGCACGCCCAGCACCCTGTCATCTTACAGGGGCGGCCGGCGATGGTGTCCAGCGTTCAGGGGGCCCGATTCAAGAGCGCGGATGAAGGCGCCGGTCAGCGGCGCGGGCGGCGGAGTTCACAGGTAATATCAGGTATGGAGTCCCGCCCCTCTCCTCTCGATGGCTGGTCGCCACAGGAGGTGGCCCGCGGACGCGCCTGGGTCGCCACCTGGCGCGAAGCCGGCCCCCGCCTCGAAGCCATCAGGCAACGGGAGCTCCGCGAGCTGGACACCTACGCCGCGATCGCGCAGCTCTGCGGAACGGCCGATTACCATGTGGCCCCTCGCGCTCCCTCGGGCACATCCGGCCTGATCGAACAACAGCGTCTGTTCTCCAGACTTCGTCGCCCGTGAATGCGCTGATTCGCGCGGCGGCCGACCTGCAGGCGGTATGCGACGTCCACCAGTGGCGCTTCTGTTTCATCGGAGGACTCGCCGTCCTGCGATGGGGCGAACCCCGCGAGACGATAGACGTCGACCTCACGCTGATCACCGGGTTCGGCCACGAACGAGAGTTCATCTCCGTGCTGACCCAGGCGTTCCGGCCGCGCATCGACCAGGCGGAGACGTTTGCCCAGGTCAACCGTGTCCTGCTCTTGCGCGCAGAGTCAGGCGTGGGGCTGGACATCGCGCTGGGTGGGCTGCCATTCGAGGAGTTGGCAGTCGAGCGGTCCACGGTGTTCACATATCCTTCCGACGTTCCGCTCCGAACCTGTTCAGCAGAAGACCTGATCGTCCTGAAAGCCTTCGCGGATCGGCCGAAGGACCGGATGGATATCGAAGGCGTAATCATTCGCCAGGCCAGTCGGCTGGACTGGCCGTACATTCGCACGCAGCTTGCGCCCCTCGCGGAGTTGAAGGACTCGCCGGAGCTTCTCGAGCAGCTGGAACGGACCCGACAACGTCTCGACCGCTAATCTCCTTCGCTGTGCGTCTGCCACCCCCGCAGGACGCCCCTTATCGATATCCCTTCGTGCGCCCCCCGGTCTGACCTCACGTTAAGAAGCCAGACCATCAGAGACCAGGTGCCGATATTTGCGGCAGCCAGCCCAATGAAGAGCGCCCACAGCCACGATCGCCTGCTGAAAGAGACGTTCCCCTGGCCAGATCCGATAACTCGAAGCATCGCGGAAAAGAGCAGGACGTAGGCGAGGCTACCGGCAGCGGCGACCGGGACCTGCTGACCCATCGTTGCCCCAGAGTGCCTGAAGCTCCACAAGAGCCCGGCAAAGAACAGCGGCGCAATCAAGATTGCCCACACGATCCACGCGAGGAAAAGACTGCCAACCGGGATGGACAGTAGCGACAACAGGTCAGGATCAGCCTCGAGGGCCACGGGGATCGACGGAACGAGGGCGGCGACAACCGTGAGCAGCAAAGCGAGCATGAGGACATCGCTCGCGATCAACTTCAACCGTTGGCCCTGGCGTTGGTCGATGCGGTTCCGCCACTGCATGGCGTACGGGGGCGACCGCGGCAGCGGCCGGACTGTGTGCTCGGGATCGCGGCTACGACGCAAGTGCGGCTGACGCCATCCTTCCCGGCCCTCGTTCGCCAAAAGGACGTCGTTCTCCTTGTGGAAATCGCGTCCCTATTCGCTGTTTGACGCCTGTGGGGGCAGGCTCCGGCAATCGGTCTACACTACGCCGTTGGTCTGTACTGAAATCCCTCTTACGACACTCAACGCCGAGGTGCTCCGTCTTGTTCACCAGAACTGTCTCGATCGTCGTTCTCCTGGCGTTGTCCGTCACGTTCGACAACGCCAGGGGACAGGATCAATCGGCGCAGCACGGCGTTTACCCTCTGAGCCGATTTCAGCCGGGGCAATGGGTCGAGAAGGTGTCTGGC
>JANPJN010000839.1:0-2554 GCA_031425515.1 Acidobacteriota bacterium
GCCGAGGCTCGCGTAACACCACCGAGGGGCGCCTCTCGATAACCTCGAGGTTGCTCGCGTACGTCCGGACGCCCTCCGCATCGCCCGCGGCTTCGCACATCGCCAGAGCGCGGCGCGTTGCCTCCGCGCCGCCGGCCTGGCCACCGAGCCGCCACCGCACGATCCCGAGGTCGCCGAGGAGGCGGGGTCGGAACTCATCAACGGCAGAACCGAATCCCTTCTGCACGAGTGCCAAAGTGCGTTCGAGCAGCGCCGCCGCCTCCGCTGCACGACCCTCGTCCAGCAGGCGCTTCGCCGTCTCCCTGTTGCGCTTCCATTCTTCGAGCGGGTTGTCGCCCGGCCGCATCAAGGCGTTCATCAGCGCCTCATCGCCGGCCTGTTGAAAGACGCGCGCAACGAAGGAGAGACCTTCGACGTACTGCTGGATCGCTGCCTGGTCGGTGGCGATGTCGGCCGGGCAGCTGAGCCAGGTGCAGAACTCTTCACGAATCCGCTGTTCGTGGGCCTTATACAGAGCGCCGAACGTCGCGTAGTCCTTCCTGGCCGCCGCAGCCAGCAAAGCGTCGCGGAGCATCGTCCCCGACAAAGGGGGCGGCCGTCGGGTGAAGAGCTTCCGCAGATCCATCGTGACCTCGCTCACAGCGGGATGCGACGGAGACAGAGCCCGCCCTGCCTCCGTCCTGCCGTCTCAGTGCTGGCGCTTCTCCTCGCTGACGAGCATTCCCAGATCCGGAAGGAGCGAGACGCCCGACGCGTCGTTTCCACCGCGGTGCAGGATATTGACGAAGAGGTGCGTCCCGCTCTTGTCGAAGTAGACGCCGCTCGGCTCGGCGCCGCAGTCGGTGAGGCTGGCGAACCTGACGACCTGTTCGGCGGCAGCTCCCTCCTGTTGAGTCCCCTGGGACGGGACGGCGACCCAGATGTCATTCCCTTTCACTACCGGATCCGGCGCGTCTTCCGTGATGTACAGGTTGCCGTTCCTGTCGAGGGCAAGGTTGTCCGGCGCCTCGAAGTCGACCGGCGCATTCACGCCCTGGCGGACGTACTCGGAGACAAACGCGGTGGTGTGTTCAGCACGTCCGCCCGGTTCGCGCAGTTCGACTCGGAGCACGCGGTTCTCGTCCGTCACCGCCACATACATCACGTGCGATCCCCCGTGATTGTTGCCCGTGCTCGTGGCGATTTCGACGTCCTCGGGACGGTCGTACCCCGTTGCGCCAGCGGCAAAGGCGGCGGCGTCCGAGTCGACCTGCACGGCCGCACGGTCGAGCGCAATCCAGATTGCCTCGCCGGTCCGGTCGCCTGTGGGAACCGTCACCTGCAACGCATACAGCTGACCGGACGACAGATCGTTCCGGCGATCGGGCACGAACCTGTAAATGAACCCGCCGTGGCGGGTCACTCGCGCGGAGGCCGGTCCGGTCTGGTAGGTCCGCAGCGTTTCGGAGATGCCGTACAGATTGCCCTGGGGGTCGAACCGCAACCCTTCATGGGCTCGCGCCCCGATGGCCGGCCGTGGGGCGGCCGCGCCGCTTACGGGATCGATCTCATAGACAAGGCCGGCGATTGCCTGCGGCACCTCGGGGTCGGGCAGCGAGGGCGTGCGCGCCGGTCGCATCTCTTCCGCGGCCAGCAGGGTGTGCGCCGGGGTCCAGACGATGCCGTCGAGCCGATTCCAGTCGGCTCGCGCGGCGAGCACGCGCGTGACGCCGGTCTGCAGATCCGTGACCGAGACGTGGGCGTTCGTGCGCTGCTCGTGCGTCCGGTAAAGAAAACGTCCGGCATGCGGACCGGTTTCGTTGAGCGTGTTCATGTCCCACTGGTCACCGGCGCCGCCGTCACCCTCGCGCGCGACCACGGTCTGCACGTAGCCCGGCGGCAGGAGGAGCGGCGTTTCACCGGTGCCGCCAGGCACGCACGCCGCAGAGGCTGGCAGCGGCGTGAACTGAAAGGGTCCGCCCGCCGTTGCGCCGTCGTGCTGTCTGGAATGGAGGGACGTTGAAGCGACGGCAGCCGCACAGCATGCGATCGCCAGAATGGCGGGAAGCCGCAACGGGCGGAGTAGTACCGGTTCCGATGGCGTGGGGTTGCGATACATCTGCATGGTCCTACCTGACTCCTCACGCGCGACGTTAGCGGAATCTGCATGTGTCGCGCACATGGTCGCTCCGCAAACCATGTGCCTCAAAAAACGAGTGCGGACGCGTGTGTCCGCTATCTCGGCGAACTCCTGTGACGCCGTGCGGTTGCGGGGCTCTATTCCGCGGCGACCTCGGAACACCTTCGTCGGCGGCGCCTATCCCGAAAGATAGCGGGCCTCACCTGTTGGATTGCGTTGCTCCGGCACCCATCGGGCAATCACCCGCAGACCACGCCAATTTCAAGGTGAATCCGGGACGGCCGGTTTCCAGCGACCCCGTGCGGGTGCGGCATCCCACTTGCGATTGGGTCGCAGTCGCCCCGACACCCTGGACACAACCAGCGGTCGATCGAGGACGCCGCCGCCCGGCGGGAAGACGCCGGACCGACAGGCTTTCGTCAAGGAGCTTCCGTG
>JANPJN010000840.1:0-3008 GCA_031425515.1 Acidobacteriota bacterium
CGAGAGCTGGGCGAAGCGGAGCGTCTCCCGGGCCTCCGAGAGCGCGCGATACTTCGCCCGGACGTCGAGCTCTGTGAGGGCGCGGGCCTGTTGCAGCCCGAGCCGCGCCTGCTCGAGCGTGCGGGTGCGCGCGCTGGCTTCGTGCCGGCTGCGTCCCCAGTCGAACGGCTCCCAGGTCAGGATCACGCTGGCGGCGGCGACGTTGCGCGGCACGACATCCACGTTGAAGAGGCGGAGATACGCCACGCCGACGCTCACATCCGGCAGCCGATCCATCGCCTTGAGCCGCAGGTCTTCCGACGCGCGCCGGACGTTCAGCTCCGCCTGGCGGATGGCCGGCCGCACCGTGGCGGCGAGCGCGACCGCCGCGTCCAGGCTGCCCTCCGCAGCGCCCGCCGGTGCGACCTCCGGCACGTCGAACGGCGTGGCCAGATCGCGGCCGAGGAGCAGGTTCAGGCGTTCCGACAGCGTCGCCTGCAGGTTGCGGACGACCAGCACGTCGCGATCGGTCTTCGCGCGCTCCGTGCGCACGGCGAGGTGATCGGCGGGAAGCGCGGCCTCCTGCGCGACGTACTGGGCGACGACCCGTTCGAGCTCCTCGAGCTGCGTCAGCCCCTCGCGCAGGGCCACGAGCCCCGCGCGCGCCTGCTGGATGCCGTAATAGGTCCGCCGCACGTCCGCGACAATGGCCTGCCGCCGCTCGCGCGTCTTCTCGGCCGCGAGTTCTCCGCCGAGCCTGAGCAGGCTGGCGCCGCGCGAGATCTTCCGGAGCTGGGTCAGGGGCTGGACCGCGGTGAAGAGCACCGCCGTACTCAACTGGCGGGGAGAATCCACCGTGACGTCGGTGAAGGGAATCGGCCCGGTCGCGGGAAAGGTGCCGAAGGCGCCCTCACGGAAGGAGAACTGGACCGGGGACAGAAAGCCCCCTTCGAGCGCCTTCAGGTCGAAGACGGGCCGTCTCCGGGTCTGGAGCGCCGCAAGGTCGTCGGCCGCGCGCTGCTCGTCGAGGCCGCTCATCTGGAGCTCGCGGTTGGCGCCGATCGCGGTGGCCACTGCGGCGTCGAGTGTCAGCACGCCGCCCCCGCTCTGCGCCCGGGCCGGGGCGCCAGCGATCGACAGACAGACCGACGTTGTCACCGCGCAAAAAAAAGTCCGCACGAGCAGGCTGAATTTGAGAGCGGAGTGTATGGCACCCATCCGGGAGTGTCAAACCTCGCGCGGACAGGCGCGGCGGCGTTTGACAGCCCTCGCGCCCGGGGAGTAGTGTACGCGGCTGCGCGGCCGAATCCCGGACGCGCCCTGCAGGAACTCACGGATTCCATTCATGCCGACGACGCGATCGAAGTGGCAGGGCCTGCCGACCGAAGCCATCAATCCCGTCAGCCTCGCGGTCGACAAGGCCGCGGTTCCCGACATCATCGACATGATCGTCAACGAGGACCGCAAGGTCGTCGCGGCGGTCCAGCGCGAGAAGGAACGCATCGCGCACGGCGTCGAGATCATCACGCAGGCGCTGCGCAAAGGGGGCCGGATCATCTTCGTCGGCGCCGGCACGAGCGGTCGGCTCGGCGTGGTCGAGGCGGCCGAGATGCCGCCGACGTTCGGCACGAGCCCGACACTCGTCCAGGCGCTGATGGCCGGCGGCCAGGAGGCGGTCTTCCGCGCGAAGGAAGGGGTCGAGGACAACTACGAGGAAGGCGCGCGCAGCATCGGCCGGCTGCGCCTGGGGCGCAAGGATGTCGTCATCGGCGTGTCCGCCAGCGGCATGACCCCGTTCGTGCGCGGCGGCCTGACGCGCGCGCGCAAGGCGGGGGCGAAGATCATCTTCGTCACCTGCTGGCCCGGATCGGAGCTGCAGAACTTCGTCGATCTGCAGATTGCGCCGGCCGTCGGCCCCGAGATCATCGCGGGATCGACCCGTCTCAAGGCGGGGACGGCGACCAAGCTCGTGCTCAACATGCTGACGACCATCTCGATGATCAAGGTCGGCAAGACGTACGGCAACCTGATGGTGGACGTTCAGACCGGGTCCGAGAAGCTGAAGGACCGCGCCCGCCGGATCGTGATGATCATCGCCGGCATCGACTACGAAGCCGCCGACGCGCTCCTCAAGCGCGCGAAGTGGAACGTGAAGATCGCGGTCGTGATGGAGCGCGCGGGCCTGACCATCGTGCAGGCCCAGCGGCGTCTGAAGAAGTCCGGCGATTCGGTCGCCGTAGCGATTGGCGAAGACGCCGAGCCGCGCCTGAAAGAACTGCTCAAGGCCGTCAAGACTTCGTAGCGATTCCTGGTCAGTCCACCCGGAGACGGGCGGCCGCGGCCTCGTCCAGCATCAGATCCACGTCGTGGTGGAGCTGGAGGAACGACGCGGGCAGGTCGGTCGTCAGGGGGCCGTGGACGACCCGTTCGACACACGCGGCCTTGGCGGCGCCCGTCGCCAGCAGGACGATGGCCCGCGCATCCAGGATGGACGCCATCCCCATCGACAGCGCCTCGGCCGGCACCTGGCCGGGGTCGCCGCCAAAGAGCATCGCGTTGCTGCGCCGCGTCTCCGGCTTGAGCGTGACGCGGTGCGTCCACGCCTGCAGCTCCCGCGCCGGCTCGTTGAATCCGATGTGCCCGTTAGTGCCGATGCCCAGGACCTGCAAATCGATCCCGCCCGCATCGGCGATGGCCTGCTCGTAGCGGGCGCACTCGCGCTCGGGATCCGGCGCGCTGCCATCGAGGAAGTTGTGCTGCTCGGCCGGGATGTTCACGTGGTCGAACAGGTGGCGCTCCATGAAGCTGCGGTAGCTGCCGGCATGCGACGGCGCCAGCCCCAGGAACTCGTCCAGGTTGAAGGTGGTGACGCGGGAGAAGTCGGCGCCCGCGCCGTGCCGCGCGCCGAGCTCGCGATAGAGCGCCAGCGGCGTGCGGCCGGTCGGCAGGCCCAGCACTGTGGAGGGATGCGTATCGACGGCGGCGACAATCCGGTCGGCCAGCGCCCGCGCCACGGCCTCTTCGTTCGG
>JANPJN010000841.1:0-1844 GCA_031425515.1 Acidobacteriota bacterium
CCGAACGGCTTCTCGATGATCACGCGCCTCCACCCGGCATCGGACGGCGCCGCCAGGCCCGCGGCCCCCAGCTGCTCGATCACATTGGGATAGGCCCCCGGAGGGATGGCGAGGTAGAAGAGGACGCCCCCGGGCCCGGACTCGGCGATGACGGCCGCCAGTCGCTGGTAGATCGCGGGGTCCTTGAAGTCCCCGCCGATGTACCGCATGCGAACGCTGATCGATCGCGCCACCTCATCGTCTTCATGCGCGTCCGCGAACTCGCGCAGGCTCTCGCGGAACAGGTCGCGAAAGCCGTCGTCGCCGAACTCCTCCCGCGCGACCCCGACAATGGAGAAGCGGGCGGGCAGATGCTGGTCGCGGGAGAGGCGATACAGGGCGGGCAGCAGCTTGCGGCGCGTCAGGTCGCCGGAGGCGCCGAAGATCACGAGCGTGGCGGGGCCCGGGGTGGGCTCGAGGCGCAGGCCGTCCTGCAGCGGGTTCACGGGCACGTCGGGATCATACCCGAGGAGCGGCCGGCGCCTACTTTCGCGCCGCCAGGTACGCCGCGACGGCGTCGAGTTGCGCCTCGCTCAGCCGATCGCCGAACGACGGCATCTCCGCGTCGGGATCCACGGCTTCCGGATCGACGATCCAGCGCCGCAGCGTGGCGGCATCGTGCTTGGCCCCCGCCTGCGACAGGTCCGGACCATCCTTACCGCCGTCGCCGTCCATCTTGTGGCAGCCCACGCAGTAGCGCGCAAAGACCGCACCCACCGTTTCGATGTGCGGGCTGAAGCCCGGGTATGGCTGCAGCGAGGCTCGCCCGGCGTAGGCCACCATCGCGGCGGCCTCGCGCTCGTTCACGACCACGGGCGGCTCGCGCAGGCCCGGCGCAATCATCTCGGGGTCCAGCACGTGCCCGGCCAGCCACTCGGGGCCGCGCGTCGCCGCCAGCCCTTCGATCGGGTCCGCCGCACCTGCGTCCGAGTGGCAACGCGCGCAGTTCGCCTTCACGGCCATGGCGCGCCCGCCGATCTCCCGCAGCGTCCACGTGCCGCTTGTGGCCGCGGATACCGGGCTGTCCCGCCAGCCCATAGTCGTCAGCGCGACGACAGCGACGACGCCGACGAACACGCCGGCCAGCACGGCGCGGCGACGTCGTGGATCGCGACTGGGCCCCCGATCGATCCACGGCAGCAGTGCGAGCAGTCCGGCGACGACGCCCGGCACGACCATCGCGCCGACGACCTCCCACTTGCCGGGGAAGTACTTCAGGAGTTGGAAGAGGCCAAGGAAGTACCACTCCGGCCGGGGAATGAAGGTCGCGTCCGTCGGGTCCGCGGGGCCTTCGAGCGGCGGCGCCCCCTGCCACGCAAACGCCGCCAGCGCGCCGAGGACCAGCAGGATCATCGTCACGTCCCGGGCCGCCTGCGTCGGATAGAACGCCACGGCGGGTCCGGACTGCGCCTTGACCGGGCCGGAGATGCCCTGTCGGCGCATCAGCACCAGGTGCCCGGCAATCAGCGCGATGAGCGCGGCGGGCAGGAAGATCACGTGCGCCGCATACCACCGCGTCAGCGTGAGCGCGCCGATGGTCGGGCCGCCGCGCATGATGCCCGCGACGATCTCTCCACCGAGCGGCGTCAGCTTCGCGATGTTGATCGTGACGACCGTCGCCCAGTACGCGCGCTGGTCCCACGGGAGCAGGTAGCCGGTCAGCGAGAACGCCAGGATCAACCCGAGCAGCGCGAGCCCCGACAGCCACGTGACCTCGCGCGGCGGCTTGTAGGACCCGAACACGATCACGCGCAGCATGTGCAGCACCATGGCGACGACGATGAAGCTGGCGCCGTAGTGGTGCA
>JANPJN010000842.1:0-4856 GCA_031425515.1 Acidobacteriota bacterium
AGGAGTTGATCGCGCGTGTAGACGCGTGCGACATGGCCGCCAGCAGCTCCCGCCGCGGCCTCGGCCGCCACACGGCGCACCTCCGCGGGGTCCAGCTTCTTCTTCGCGATGAGCGCGTAGTTCAGATAGGGCGACGTACCCGCCGTGGCCAGAATCCATTTGCCGGATCCGAAGCGTGCCTGGAGAGCCTTTTCGATCGGATCGAAGAGCGAGGGGCCGTCCGTGCGGCCGCCGCTCATGCGATGCTCGATCATGGTCTCCGGCAGCGGGGCCACGCCGTGGTCAGAGGTGAACATGACGAGGGTGTGCGCCAGGCCTACGCGCCGATCGACGGCTTGGAGCAGTTCGCCGATGGTGGCATCCGTCTTCACGGAGATGTCGCGCACCTCCGGCGAGTCCGGCCCGTACTTGTGCCCGACCGAATCGTTCGACGAGAAGCTGACACTGAACACGTCCGTGACGCCGCGCTGCCCCAGTTGCTCGTGCTCGAGCGCTTCAGTTGCCAGCGTCAGCAACAGATCGTTGCCGAACGGGCTCGCGAAGACCGCGGAATACAGCGCCGCTTCGGGCGTCTTCGGCAGGACGTGCGGCTCGGTGGGCGTGCCCTGCGCCAGCGTCCAGCTCTTCCCCGCGTAGCCGTCCGCGAGCTTGCGGGCGTTCAGCGCACTGACCCACGACGGCAGCGCGCGGAAATAGTACGAGCTGCTGACAAAGGCGCCGGTCGTGACGTCGAACCAGTACGCCGCGTCGGCGCCTCGCCCGCCGGGCAGGATCGCCGCGCGATCCTTGAGCGACACGCCGATCACCTTCGGCGACGACGCCGCATCGCGGCCGCGCCGCGCCATCTTGAGCTCGTCGCCGATCGTACTCACGAGCATCCGCCTGGGCGACGCCGCGGTCTTCGGCGCTCCGCCGCCGAGGATCTGCACGGTGTCGTCGGAGACGCTCGTCACACTGGCGGCAGAGGTCCGATCGAACCAGTCGTTGCCGATGATGCCGCTGTCAGAGGGAAACGCCCCGCTCAGCATCGTCGAATGGCCGACAGCGGTCACCGTCGGATAGTGCTCCAGGGCGGCGCTCGTGAACACGGCGCCGTCGGTCAGGAGCCGCTTGAGGCCTTGCTGATACTCACCCTCGAAACGCGTGAGATAGTCGGCTCTGAACTGATCGACAGCCACGAGCAGCACCAGCTTGATCGCCGGGCCGGCTGTCGTCTCCCGCTGCGCGCCCAGCGCCGCCGGGAACGCTCCCCCGACGACGCACACCAGTACCGCGACCGCGATCAGACGCTTCATCACACAGGCTCCTGGCCCGGCCGCTCCGCGCGGCAGTCCGGGCCCGTAACAGGACTTTTCCATCGGATCGCCGGCAACCCACGTCCGGCGGTCCGACATTCAGATCTGAGAGTAGGCGGTCGGCCTCAGATACATGTTCGTGATGTTGGACACGATCTCGGGATCGGTCCATCCCGGTGTGGTGGAGAGCTTCTTCCACTCGGGGTCTGACGAAAACGCGCTCCACTGTCGATCGTGCGCGGCCATGTCTTCGTAGACGAGCATGTAGGTCAGATTCGGCATACTCGGCCCGATCACGGTTTCTCCGAAGAACACCGGCTGGAGGCCCGCCCGCCGGAAGATCGCGATCTCGCCCGTATTGAACATTTCGATCTTCTTCTTCGCCGCCTTCTCGCTGTGGCTCTCGTAGATCCGCAGCTCGAAAATCCGCGGCCGTCGGCCGGCCTCTCCCCCGCCGAACGGCAGCTCGATCCTGGGCATGCCGTCGAACGCGCGGGTCAGCGAGCTCTCGATGCGCACGAAGGCCGGCGCCGTCGCCGCCGCGTCGAGAAACGGCGCACCCGCCTTCTGGAACTCGACGTCCGCGGCAAGCCGCTCCTGCATGGTCGCGGCAGCATCAAGGGTCTTGTGGGGAATGACGACGTAGAAGCCCGGGCTCTCGGCCCCGATCATCACGCTGAAGACGCCCACGGGTCCCGCACCCGCGCGCTGCCACGCCGGCACCGCTGCCTGTCGCAGGTATGTATCTGCGAGCGCCTGCGCCGGCCCGCGACGCAGCCGGTAGCGTCGCAACTCGTAGAACTCGGGCGCCTGCTTCTCTGCCGGGCGCCCGGCGCCAGCGCCCTGTCCTTCCGCGGACAGCACGGCGGCAGGCAGGAACGCCCCTCCCGCCACCAGCGCCGCCGACACGAATTCTCGCCTGTCCATGCACATCCTCCGGGCGGGCCGACCTCCTGCCGCCGGGGCCAGTTTATCCCGAGGGCGCGAATGCGTCTAAGCTTTGCTGATGGGAGACACACCCGACCGGTCCGACGCTCTGGTCTTCTTCGGCGCCACGGGCGATCTGGTCTACAAGAAGATCTTCCCCGCCCTGCATGCGATGGCCCGCCACGGGCGCCTGGACGTCCCTGTCATCGGCGTGGCCCGCTCAGACTGGACGCTCGACGAGTTCAGGGCCCGCGCCCGCGAAAGCGTCGCCAGGCTCGGCGGCGCAGACGACGCCGCGACGGCCGCGCTGCTCGAGCAACTGCACTACATCCGCGGCGACTACGGCGACCCGCGCACCTACGAGTCGCTCCGGGCCGCCCTCGGCACCGCCGCCCGCCCGCTCCACTATCTCGCCATCCCTCCCAGCCAGTTCGGCACCATCGTGGAAGGGCTCGGGCAATCCGGATGCGCCGATCACGCCCGCGTCGTCGTCGAAAAGCCATTCGGGCGCGACCTCGCCTCCGCCCGCGCATTGAGCGCGACGCTGCACACGGTCTTCCCGGAGGCGGCGGTCTTCCGCATCGATCACTACCTGGGCAAGGAAGCCGTGCTGAATCTGCTGCTGTTCCGGTTCGCCAACACCTTCCTCGAGCCGATCTGGAACCGCCACTACGTGGACAGCGTACAGATCACGATGGCGGAGCATTTCGGCGTGGAGGGGCGCGGCGGTTTCTACGAGGAGTCGGGCGCCATCCGCGACGTGCTGCAGAACCACATGCTGCAGGTCATCGGCTTCCTCGCGATGGAGCCTCCCGCCACCGCGATCCAGCAGTCGATGCGCGACGAGCAGGTCAAGATTCTCCGGACGCTGCGACCGCTCGGCCCGGACGATGTGGTGCGGGGTCAGTTTCGCGGCTACCGGAGCGAGCGCGGGGTCGCGTCCGACTCGCACGTCGAGACGTTCGTCGCGGCGCGGCTGCACATCGACTCCTGGCGGTGGGAGGGGGTGCCCTTTCTCGTCCGCGCGGGCAAGTCGCTGGCCACGACGACGACGGAGGTGATCGTGACGCTCAAGCGGCCTCCGCTCAGCGGGCTGTGTCCGGGGGAGACGAACTACGTCCGCTTCCGACTCAGTCCGGACGTGACGATTGCGCTCGGCGCGAGAGTCAAGCGTCCGGGCGCGCAGATGGTTGGCGATCAGACCGAGCTGCGGTTCGTCCACCAGCCGAGCGGCGACGAGCTGGACGCTTATGAACGGTTGCTCGGTGATGCGATGGACGGCGACGCCACGCTGTTCGCCCGGCAGGACGCCGTCGAGGCAGCATGGGCCGTCGTGGACCCCGTGCTGGGCAACGTGACCCCGGTGTACGAGTATCTGCCGGGATCGTGGGGGCCCGAGGAAGCCGTGGCGTTGACGGAGGGCGGCCGCGCGTGGCACAACCCGGAGCCCTCGGAGGACGCGGGTCGCCGCACAGCGGCGTCAGAGGCGGTGACCGTCGGTCGGTAAGGAAGGGTCAACGGGATCGGCGGCGGCCGTGGCCGCCACTGCCGCGAGCAGCAGGCCGATGACGAGGAAGTAGTAGTTGCAGAACGCTTTCTTGCTGAACAGGAACATCAGCAGGAACCCCGTGCCGAGCGCGAGGGCAAAGCCGGCCGTCGTTCTTGGAAGGCGCCACCACGCCAGCCCGAGCCCCGCCGCCAGGGCGGTCAGGGGCGCCAGGAGCAGCGCGGAGGGCGTCGGCTCCCACCCCGCGCGGGCGAGATGGCTCATGACACTCAGCGAGTCGAGCCGGAACGGCTCGCGCAGCTGCAGCAGAACCACCGACCGCCAGAAGCCTTCGGGATCCCACAGCACGAACGGCAGCGTGACGACCGACGCGACGCCCACGGCGGTTGCCAACCGGGCGCCAGTGTCCGATCCCGCGGCGTCTCCGCGCCGTACCCATCCGGTGAAGATCAGGGCGATGGCCAGGTGCTGCTTGGCGGCGACCAGCAGGCCCAGGGTGATCCCCGCCGCGCTGAACCATCGCGAGACCGCGGTGCGTGGCGGGCGTGCGCGTCTCGCGGCGAAGACCAGGAGGCCGAGCCAGCCGAGGATCAGCGACTCGGTCCACGCCTGCTCCAGCACAAAAAAGGTGCGCGGGGTGAAGAGCAGCGCCGCGGCGGCGAGCGGCGCGACCCGCTGTCGTGCGGAGTAGCCGAGGGCGGCCGCGCCGGCGACGAGCGCGCACAGCTCCGCGTACCGGATGTCGAGGTGCGCCAGGTGAAAGGGCAACGCCATCAGCAAGCTGAGGGGCGGGTACGGAAAGCCGAACTGCACACGCCCGTCTACGACCATGCCCGGGCCGTAGAGCGACTCGTCCACGTAGATATTCTGAAACGTGATCGAGTAGGGGCTCTCGAGGCTGGTCAGGGCCGACAACGCGCCGCGGAAGACCGTCAGCACGTCGATGTGCGGACGGGGGGAAGCCAGTATGAGCCAGACGCCGAGCAATCCTTACGTCAGGAGCAGCGCCGGAAACCACAGACGCCAGGCCCGCGCCGGTCTGGCGGCGATGAGCACGCCCAGCACCGTGGCTGCTGCCAGGCCGAGGAGGAACGGCGGATGGCTGGCCGGTTCGGGCGACGCCAGAT
>JANPJN010000843.1:0-4836 GCA_031425515.1 Acidobacteriota bacterium
CGCGCACGGCGCCAGCCAGCTGCCCTTCCTGCTCACCGGCAAGGGAGGCGGAACCATCAAGACGGGCCGTGTCCTCGACTACATGCAGAAGGGGGATGAGGGCCGCAAGGCCTGCAGCCTGCATCTCTCGCTCATGGAGCGTATGGGCGTCACGATGAATCAGTTCGGCGATGCGACCCGGCCGCTTGAGGATTTGTAGCCCACTCGCGCACGGCCGTCCGGCTCGCCCCTGGCGCCGTCACCACGCGACTAGACCCGGAGAGTCTCGGAGAGCCGATGGATTTCGAGCGAGCATCAACCGCCGCCCTCATTGCCGACCTCAATGCCCGACCGGCCCTGACGCTCGAAGCTGGTGATATCGGGACCTGGCGCTGGGACTCCATCCACGATCTCGTCGTGGCAGACACGAATCTCGCCCGCATGTTCGGTGTGTCGGCTCAGGAGTCGAGAGGCGCGCCTCTGCTGACAGCGCGAGCACGTCCGGAAGACAGGGCCCGTGCGCTCCTGTCCGGCTATCAGGCGCACATCTCAAAGCCGATCGATACACGCGAACTGATCGGTGCAGTCGCCGCTCTCGCAGGACGCAGCTGAGTGGACGCGGGCAGCGACTGCCCACCAGACGGTCAAAACGGTCGGCAGCCGCCGCTGCGTCCAAATCGGGCTACGGAATCCTGAGGAGCACTGAGCGGCCCACCCCGCGGCTGGGCCCCATAGGCTTCCGATCGTCTCGCGTGCTAGTTGCAGCTGATCGAGGGATTCCACTGCGCAAACGTGCCGCTGGGGTTCGGCGCCCACGCCCAGAGGTGCAGGTCGTAATGCCACGGCATGCCGGGTACGTGGCCAGCCATGGGTCCCTGGAAGGTCTGCCCGAACAGCGACGGAGCCGGATTCACGACGACGAAGCTCGCAGGCCACCGAGTCGGCGCGAACCACGGGGCCACGATATTGGTCGCCGTGTCGCGGAGCAGGAGGGGCTGCAGATACTCCACCCCCACGAGGCGATAGTTTCCACCGCCGGTCGGTAGATAGAGCAGGACCTCCGGCTGTTCGGGATCCAGCACGCCATTCTGGATGAGCGCCGGATTGGCCGCGTGAACTCCCATAGCCCCCGCGGCGCTTGCGTCGCAGTGTCCGCCAACAGGCGATACGTACCCTGCGGCAATCGCCTTGTCGATGTTGTGAAAAGCGGCTGTAGCGCGGCGGACATCCGCCAACTGGGAGGCGTCACCACCGCGGGACTCAGTCGAGGCACCGGTGGTTGAGACAGCAGGCCCAGGCGTTGTGGGGGACGCCGCATTGCCGCACCCGGAGACAGCGACGGCCGCGAGCGCGCTTGCGAGGATCAAGCATCTGTGACCGAGCGGCAATTTCATAGGGCTCCTCCTGCAGAGAATTGACGGTGACGTGTGACTATATCGCATACCTGCGGCGCGCCGCCGCCGCTACCGCCGCGGCGATGACGATTGCAACGCCGTTCGGAAAGGCGACGCGTCAACGGAGCCAGCTCAGAGCGGCAGCGTGAAACAGAAGGTGCTTCCTTCGCCGATCGTGCTCTCCGCCCAAATCCGTCCTCCATGCCCGTGGACGATGCACTTGGAGATATACAGCCCGAGCCCGACGCCCCGCCGATCGTTCGGTGCCAGCTGGACGAAGCGGTCGAAGATCGTTTCCAGCTTGTCGGCCGGGATGCCCTCGCCTGTATCACTGATGCGGAATGCGATGCTGTTGTCGAGACGTTCGACCCGCACGGTCACGGTGCCCGGAGCCGCCGAGAACTTGATGGCGTTGCTCACGAGATTGCAGAGCACCTGAAGCAGCCGGGCGGGATCGAACGCAGCCGGGGGCAGCGGCGCGACGATTTCCGCCGCGAGTGAAACCCCGCTGCTGGATGCCTGGGCCTGGAACGTCTCGATTGTCTCGGTCACCACTTCCGCCACGTTGCCCACCGCCCGCGTCACCGCCAGCATGCCCGCTTCGATGCTCGCAACATCGACCAGGTCCCCGACGAGTCGACGCATCCGGCCACCAGAGCGCTGAATGCGGCGTGCGTGCGTCACCACCCGTTCGACGCGGACGTCCCCGGAGACCTCCGTCTCGATCAGCGCCGCAAAGCCCATCACCGCATTCAGGATATTCAGGAGGTCGTGGCTGATGATCCCCATGAACTCGTCCCGCGCGGCCAGCGCATGGTCAGAGCGTTCGCGTTCGTGGGACAGGTCCTGGTCCGTACCCTCGCGTTCGAGCTGCAGGAGCGCGGTGTGCCCGGCGCGTTCGTCGCGCAGTATCTGGTCCGCCGCCACGCGCTCCCGCAGTACAAGGCGGTCTTCTGCCGCCCTCGACGTTTTCAGTGTGTCGGACGGATGTTCGCTGGCCGCCTCCCGATCCGTCTTGTCCCGAGCCGCCGCCAGCAACGCGTCTGCGAGTGCACGTGCGCGGCTGATGACCGCGTCCGCCATCTCGTCAGCGGTGCTGAGATCATCCTCCATGGCACGATCTGCCATGTCCCGTTCGAGACGCAGGCTTTCGTCCGTCCGGCTCCGCTCTGAAAGTGGCTGCTCGACATCGCTCATTTTACGACCCCGCACTGTCTGTGGGCTGAAAGGCGCCTCGCGCGCCGAGAGAGTAGCTCTGGCAATTTCGGTCAATCTGTGCTGTTTTGAACACCGGCGGAATCGAGTTCCGGGGCGGGCCGTGCAATCGAGGGAGAGCGCCTCGAGAAGTCTATACTCGATCGCTGGTGCGCTCCATGTTGGCCGGAGTTTTGTGCCGGCGCTGCGGGCGCGAAACAAGGACACCTACCTCGGATTCAGAGGAGTCATATGCGACGCAGCATCCCTCTTGGCTCGCTCACCCTGTTGACCCTCGCCTTCGGCCTGGCCGCCGCCATGGGCGCGTCCGGCCGCGAAGGTCAGGCTCCGTCGGCGGCCCCCTCTCAGGACGTGTTGCCGGCGCTCCTGACCGAAGTCCGCGGCCTGCGGGCGGCGATGGAGCAGATGGCCGCCGCGGGGCCCCGTGTGCAGCTCGCGCTCGGTCGCGTGCAGCTGCAGGAACAGCGCATCAACAACGGGATCCGCAGGCTGGACGAACTCAGGGCCGCCGTGATCGCCGCCCAGAATAGCTACGACCAGTTGCGGCAGGCCAGTCGCGAATCGGCGGACGCGCTCCGCAATCCGCGCGCGGACGGACCGCCTGTCGAACATCTCAAGCTGCACCAGGCCGAAATGGCCCGGGAGCTCGAGCGCGCCGCGGCGGCGCTCCAGCGCGCGACCGCCGAGGAAGGGGCAGTCGCCTCGGATCTCGCAACCGAACAGGCGCGCTGGACCGAGCTGAATCAGCGCATGGAAGCGCTCGAAGCATCACTCGGCCCGCGGTAGACGGCAGCGGGGAGGGGGGAGCTGACAGCTGACAGCGGAGAAAGGGAAGCCGCTCATGACGGGACTTCGCGCGTCGTGGATGACCGCACTGTCCGTGACCCTCGGCCTGGCTACAGGAAGCGGGTCCGGCGCCCAGCGCACCGCGCGCGACTGGGAGCCGGACCGCAGACGGATGGTGGACGAGCAGCTCCGGGCGCGCGATATCCGAAGCCCGCGCGTGCTGGATGCGATGCTCGCGGTGCCGCGTCATCTCTTCGTGCCGGAATCGCATCGCGCACAGGCCTACATCGATGCGCCGCTTCCGATTGGCCACGACCAGACCATCTCCCAGCCCTACATCGTCGCCTTCATGACGCAGGCGCTCGAGATCGCCCCGGAGCATCGCATCCTGGAAGTCGGGACCGGGTCCGGCTATCAGGCCGCCGTCCTCGGCGTGCTGGCGAAGGACGTCTACTCGATCGAGATCGTGGCGCCCCTGGCCGCGCGCGCCCGCGAGACGCTGTTCCGTCTGGGCCATCGCAACGTCCACGTCCGCACCGGCAATGGATACCTGGGGTGGCCCGAAGAGGCGCCCTTCGACCGCGTCATGGTCACCGCGGCCCCCGACGAGGTGCCTCCCGCGCTGCTCCAGCAGTTGAAGATCGGGGGGGTGATGGCCATTCCGGTAGGGGTCGGCCTGCAGGAGCTCAGAATCCTGCGCCGCACCGCCACGGGCACGGAAACCGTGAACACACTCCCCGTGCGGTTCGTTCCGATGACGGGCAAGCCGAGGTAACAGACAGACGTCCAGTCTTCACGCGGCGCGAAGTTACATCGAGTTGTTCGTACCGTAAGGCGACCGTTGTGGGTGGTCTCTAGAGTGAGGCATCTGGCTCGCGCGCTCGCGAGCACGAGCTGATCGAAGGAGACTCACCGTGACGTGTATATGGCGGATGCTGATAGCGGGCTGCTGCGCCCTGGCGATGGCGTGGCCGGCCGGCGCAGGGCAAGCAGGCGGAACCGTGGAGGGTTCGGTCGCCGACAGCAGCGGTGGCAGGCTGCCAGGCGTCCGCGTTGAGGTCGTTCGCAGGGCCTCGGACACGGCGGCGGTCTCGGTCGCGACGACCGGCGAGGACGGCGCATTCCGCTTCCCCGCGCTCCAGCCTGGAGAGTTCATCGTGCGGTTCACCCTCGACGGCTTCGCGACCGTGCATACGCCGGTTCGCGTCGAGGCGGGTGTTTCCGCAACGGTGACCGCGACGCTGGCGGTTGGCGGATTGAGCGAGAGCATTCACGTGGCGGCGGCCGACGGCGGCCTGGATGTCTCGACCGCCACACAGACAGCGACTTTCTCGAAGGAGGCGCTGAACAACCTGCCGACCGCGTCCCGCAACTACACGCACGTCATCGTCTCGGAGGCCGGGGTGAGCGCACCGTTGCCGGATCGCACGGGGAAGGGGCTGAACATCGCCACCACCCCGGG
>JANPJN010000844.1:0-5875 GCA_031425515.1 Acidobacteriota bacterium
CCGCGCTCGCGGGCACCCGGCTCATCTCATCCGGCACGCTTCTGGCTGTAGTGCTGCAGGGCCTGGGCGGCGGCGTGCTCTATCTCGCCCTGTTTTACGCGGTGGCGATCGGCCGGCGGGATCGGGCCATGTACACCGCCAAGGCCATGGAACTGATGGGCCGGCGGCTGGCGTCGGCCAACTGACGCCGCCAACAACCCCCATATCCGCGAGGGACAAGACGATGCGAGGAGTGATTCTGGCGGCCGGCAGGGGCTCGCGACTGAACGGGACCGCGAAAGAGTCGCCCAAGTGTCTGGTGGAGGCAGGGGGCGTGACCCTGGTGGAGCGTCAGATCCGCGCCCTGCGACAGGCCGGCGTGACTGAGGTTACAGTTGTGGTGGGCTGCGAAGCGGAACGAGTCAAACAGGCGTGTGGTCAGGAAGTTACCTATATTGAGAACTCCAGGTATGCCGAGACCAACAGCATGTACTCGTTGTGGATGGCACGAGCTCTGCTGTATGAGGGGTTCGTGGTGCTAAATTGTGACGTTATTTTCCACCCTGCCCTGCTGGACGACCTGTTGACCGCCCGACACGCTAATGCGCTCCTGCTGGCCTATCGTGAGGCTGACCAGCCGGCGTTCGGTGATGAGGAGATGAAGGTTCGGGTACGCCAGGGCCGGGTGCTCGAGATGTCCAAAACAATGGATCCGGCGGACGCCGACGGGGAGAACCTGGGCATCGTGAAGTTCGGACCCGAAGGGGCCGCCTCGCTCATCGGGATTATGGACCGCCTGATTGGGGCGGGGGGGCTGCGCGACTGGGCGCCTCGCGCGTTCGGTGAATTCGCCAGGACCGAGCCGCTCCATGCCATCGGCACCCGGGGCCTGCCGTGGATCGAGATTGATTTCCCCGAGGACTATCAGCGCGCCGTACAGGAGGTCCTGCCGGCGATCGACGCCGACGTGATCGCGCGCGCCGGAATAGATGCCGGCGCGGCGGACGGCGGCGGTTCGGCGCGTCCCGGGACCGGCTCGCCGCGTAGCGTGACGCGGGCGGTCTTCGCCGACGCATCATGAGGCCGACGATTGTTCCCGTGCGTCCGAGGGCCGAGGGCCCGCCGCCGGCCGGTGCGCACACCGATGCGCCGCCGCGGGTGGTCGCGCTCGGCGGCGGTACGGGCCTCCCCAACGTACTGCGGGGCCTCCGGCCGCTGCTGTACGGAGGGGACGAGCGCGCGCGGGCGCTGGTGCCGCGCGACCGGCTCTCGGCCATCGTGGCGACCTCGGATGATGGCGGGAGCTCCGGGAAGCTCAGGGCCGAGTTCAATATCATCCCGCCGGGCGACATCCGGAACTGTCTGGCGGCGCTTTCGGACAATCACTCGCTCATCGCGGATATCTTCCAGTACCGCTTCGGCTCCGGGGACGGCCTCAACGGCCACACCCTGGGGAATCTTGTCCTGACGGCGCTCGCCGACGTCATGAACGATTTTCCCCGCGCGGTGGAAATCGCTGCGCGGGTGGTCGGCGCGCACGGCACGGTGCTGCCGGCGACGAGCGAGGTCGTCACCCTGGTGGCGGAGTTCGAGGACGGTCGGGTCCTGACGGGCGAGACGGCGATTGCGGCCGCCGGCGGGCGCATCGCCCGGGTGTCGCTCATCCCCGAACGGCCGCGGTTCCTGCCCGAGACCGTGGAGGTCATCCTGCGCGCGGACGTGATTGTCGCAGGGCCCGGAAGCCTCTACACGAGCATCCTGCCGCCGCTGCTCGTGCCGCAGGTGGCAGCCGCCATCCGGCGGTCGGAGGCGGTCCGCGTGCTCGTCGCCAATCTGATGACGGAACCCGGCGAGACCGACGACTACAGCGTGCTCGAGCATGTGCTCACCATCGAACGGCACTTGGAGACGCAACTGTTCGACGTCGTAATCTACAACAACAGTCCGGTACCGGACGCCCTCGCGGCGGCCTATGCCGGCCGGCGGTCCCAGCCGATCGTCACCGGTGCCTTCGAGCTGAGCGCCCTGGAGAAGCTCGGGATCGAGCCCATTGGCGTCGCGCTCGTCTCGGAGGATCAGGGGGGCAAGATTCGCCATCACCCCGAGCGCCTGGGCGCCGCCATCGCCCGGCTCGGCGCACGGGAGCCTGGCGGCTGGCGCGGACGGTCGAAGGCCGGAGGCCTCTGAGATGTACGAACGATTCTACGAGCTTCGCGAACGTCCCTTCGCGCTCAGCCCCGACCCGGATTACCTCTATCCCAGCCGGGTCCATCGCGAGGCGCTCGACTACCTCCGCTACGGCCTGGAAAGCCACGCCGGGTTCGTCGTGATCACTGGCGAGATCGGCTCGGGCAAGACCACGCTCCTGCAAACGCTGCTGCGAGGGCTCGACGCCCAGACGACGGTCGGGCGCATCGTGAACACGATGCTCGAACCGCGCGAGCTGCTCGAGACCATCATGATCGACTTCGGACTCGATCCGAGCGGCCGCAGCAAGCCGATCATGCTGCGCGACCTGGCGCAGTATCTCGTCGATCAGCGGCTCGCCGGACGCCTGATTCTCCTGGTGATCGATGAGGCGCAGAACCTGGGTCTCGGCGCGCTCGAGGAGCTGCGCATGCTCTCCAACCTGGAGACCGAGAAGTCCAAGCTGATGCAGATCGTCCTGGTCGGCCAGCCAAATCTGCGCGACAAGCTGGCGGCGCCCGAGCTCGAGCAGCTGCGCCAGCGCATCACGGTCAGCTACCACCTCTCGCCGCTCGATGCGGATGAGACCGCCAATTACATCAATCACCGGCTGCGACGAGCGTCCAATGGCGCCCCGCTGGAGTTTCCCCGCGACGTCACCGACATCGTGCACTCGCGCAGCCGCGGGGTCCCCCGCATCATCAACGTCATCTGCGACGCGACGCTCGTGTTCGGCTATGCCGAGGAGCGCCGGCAGATCGACACGGACCTGATAGCGGACGTGCTCGTGGAGCTCGAGGCGACAGGCGTGCTGCCACCGCTGCGCGCAGCCGCCCCCGCGCCGGTGCCCGTGGCCGACGCGACAACGCCTGTGCCTGCGGTGGCGCCGCCGGTGGCCACTGCCCTGCCGGGCGCCGTTCTCGCACAGCCGGCGGCACCCGCCTTCCTGCCGGCTGTGGTGCCCGTGCATCCCCCGGCCGAGTCGCCCGTCGCGGCGCAGACGGCCGCCCGTCGGATGCTGGAGGAGGCGCACGCGCGCGCCGCGGCCCTCGACCAGCGCGAACAGGCCATCAGTCAGCGGGAACGCGAGCTCGCGGACCAGCGGCGCGTCCTGGCCGAGGAGTACCGGCTCCTGCGGACCCAGCGTCCCGCCGCTCCGCCGCCGGGGCCGCCGACACCCGGCGCGGGCGCCGGCACGCAGGGCGGCAGCCGCCCGGGGGCGCCGTTCGCACCGGTGCGGCACGAAACGGCCTGGGCCCGGATCAAGCGCCTGATGGCCGGGCACACGCGCTCGACTGTCGAAGAGAACTGACCGTCCGCTTCTGACTCACGAACTGACACCGATCAACCGAGACTCTACGAGGAGCCATCCGAATGTCCGCGTACGCCGACGCTCTGCTGAAGAAGATTGAATCGCGATCCGCCCGCACCGGAGTGGTGGGCCTGGGCTACGTGGGCCTGCCGCTCGCGGTCGAACTGGCCCGCGCCGGGTTTCACGCCACCGGCATCGACCTCGACGTCCGGAAAGTGAGCGCCATCAGCGAGGGCCGCTCCTACATCCCCGACGTGCCCACGTCTGATGTCAAAGCCTTCACGGAGGCCGGCAAGCTCGACGCCACGACGGACTTCTCGGTGGTCAAGGATCTCGACACGATCAACATCTGTGTCCCGACGCCGCTGCGCAAGACCAAGGACCCGGACATGTCCTACATCGTGTCGGCCGTGGAGGCCATCGCGAAGCACCTC
This sequence comes from Acidobacteriota bacterium, assembly GCA_031425515.1. Taxonomy (GTDB): domain Bacteria; phylum Acidobacteriota; class Vicinamibacteria; order Vicinamibacterales; family 2-12-FULL-66-21; genus JALZOC01. Next base: position 3,913 of record JANPJN010000844.1, read on the forward strand.
CACCCCGGCATGCTGATCGTCCTCGAGTCCACCACCTACCCCGGCACGACCGACGAGGTGGTGCAGCCCATACTCGAGGCCACCGGCCTCAAGGCGGGAGTGGACTTCTTCATCGCGTTCTCACCCGAACGCGTGGACCCGGGCAATCCGAACTTCCAGACCCATAACGTCCCGAAGGTGGTCGGCGGTCTCACCCCCGACTGTTCGCGGCTCGCGGGGGCGCTCTACGGTTCCGCCATCGAAACCATCGTCCCGGTCAGCTCCACGCGCGTGGCCGAGATGGTCAAGCTGCTCGAAAACACGTTCCGCGCGGTGAACATCGGGCTGGTCAACGAGCTGGCGCTGATGTGCGACAAGATGAACATCGACGTCTGGGAAGTGGTCGATGCGGCCAAGACCAAGCCGTTCGGGTTCATGGCCTTCTATCCCGGTCCCGGACTCGGCGGGCACTGCATTCCGATCGATCCGTTCTACCTGTCGTGGAAGGCGAAGCAGACCGGGTTCGATCCCCGCTTCATCGAGCTCGCCGGACACATCAACGCCGGCATGCCGCACTACGTCGTGGACAAGGTCGGCGAGGCCCTGAATACCCAGCGGAAGTCGATCAACGGCTCCAAAGTGCTCATCGCCGGCATCGCCTACAAGCGCGACATCGACGACATGCGCGAATCGCCCGCGCTGGACGTCATGGGGCTGCTCCAGGCCCGCGGGGCGATCGTGTCATACGCCGACCCCTTCGTCCCCGTGCTCCATGGCCGGGAGTGGTCGGGGCGCAGCGACATGACGGCGGTCCCGCTGCAACGGGGCGCCATCGCGCAATACGACTGCGTCGTCATCGTCACCGACCACAAGTCCTTCGACTACGACGCCATCGTCGCCGAAGCCGGCCTCGTGGTGGACACGCGCAATGCCATCAAGAAGCCACATCCCCACGTCTTCCGGCTCGGCGCGCCCCATCCCGTGGGCGAAAAGGCACACGAGCCGACGGCCTGATCGCTGGCCATCAGCTTGCAGACTTTGCATCCAATGGACACGCTCGGGATCTTCTGGGGGTCGGCCTTCGTCATCGGCTACATCTACGTCGGTTACCCCGTCCTGCTGGCCACGTGGGCGCGGGTCTGCACCAGGCCGGTTCGCAAGGCGCGGCTCGACCTATCCGCCCCCTGGCCCTCCATGTCCATCGTCGTGGCCGCGCGCAACGAGGCCCCGCGGCTTCCCGAGCGCATCGCCAACCTTCTCAGCCTGCCCTACCCGGGAGCGCTCGACATCGTAGTGGTTTCCGACGGTTCGACGGACGGCACGGTCGAGAGCCTGCGGAAGTTCCTGCAGGGGGCCGGCGCGGCCGCCGACAGGGTTCAGGTTCTCGAGGTGCCGGCCGGGGGTAAGCCGCTGGCGCTGAATGCAGGTGTGGCAGCGACATCCGGAGAGATTCTGGTCTTTGCCGACGCCCGGCAGACGTTTTCGGAGAAGGCGCTGCTCGAGCTGGCGGCCAATTTCAACGATGAGCTGGTCGGCGGCGTCACCGGGGAGCTCGTGCTCGACTGCGAGGAATCCTCGGTGCCCGATTCGACCGTGAGCGACGGCGTGGGTCTCTATTGGACCTATGAAAAGTGGCTGCGCCGGAACGAGAGCGCCGTATGGTCCACTCTGGGCGCCACGGGGGCCATTTATGCCCTTCGCCGGGGCCTGTGGACCCCACTACCCGCAGAAACCCTGCTGGACGACGTTCTGGCGCCGATGCGTGCCGTCCTCCAGGGGTATCGCATCGTCTTCGAAGAACAGGCCATTGCCTACGACCGGACCTCACTCGATGCAGGAGCCGAGAGCCGGCGGAAGACTCGGACTCTGGCAGGAAATTATCAGATTTTGTACCAGGAACCCCGCCTGTTGCTGCCCGTCGTCAATCAGGTCTGGCTGCAGTATTTCTCCCATAAGGTCGGCCGGCTGCTGGTGCCGTGGGCCC
>JANPJN010000845.1:0-4854 GCA_031425515.1 Acidobacteriota bacterium
GAACTTCGGATCGAGGCGGACGTATTTCTGCCATTCGAGCCCGACGTGTCCGAACGCGAGCTCCACCAGGTCCTGCACGGAGTGGCTGGTCCCGGTCGCAATCACGTAGTCGTCGGCGCGGTCCTGCTGGAGCATCAGCCACATGGCGCGGACGTAGTCGCCCGAAAAACCCCAGTCGCGCTTCGCGTCGAGGTTGCCGAGCGCGATCGAGTCCGCCACCCCCAGCTTGATCCGGGCGACGCCGTCCGTGACTTTCCGCGTGACGAACTCGAGGCCGCGGCGCGGCGACTCGTGATTGAAGAGGATGCCCGACACCGCGAACAGGTCGTAGCTCTCGCGATAGTTGACGGTGATGTAGTGCGCGAACACCTTCGACACGCCGTAGGGGCTGCGCGGATAGAACGGCGTGGTCTCGGTCTGCGGAACCTCCCGCACCTTGCCGTACATCTCGCTGGACGAGGCCTGATAGAGCTTGATCTTCGGATCGACCTGCCGCACCGCCTCGAGCACGCGCGTGACCCCCTGCGCGTTGAACTCCCCCGTCAGCAGCGGCTGATCCCAGGACGCCGGCACGAACGACATCGCCGCGAGGTTATAGAGCTCGTGCGGCCGGACTTCGTCGATGACCTTGATGAGCGAGAGCTGATCGAGGAGATCGCCCGCCTTGAGGTGGATGCGATCGAGCAGGTGCTCGATGCGCCAGAAATTCGTGGTGCTGGCCCGGCGGACGAGCCCGTGCACCTCGTAGCCCTTGTCGAGGAGCAGTTCGGCGAGGTACGAGCCGTCCTGCCCGGTGATTCCCGTGATGAGCGCGCGTCTGGTCATGGCTGAAGACCGGTCAGTATACCGCACCCGCGCGCGGCGATCAGCGGGTCCGGGCCGCGCGGTGGAAGGCGAACGCGGCCAGCGCATAGGCGCCAAGGCCGGCGTAGAACGCGGTCGAGATCGACCACGCAAGCGCGATACACACGCTCAGCACCGAGGCGAGCACGGAGGCGGCGCCGTTGATCCCCCAGAACCACGGCGTCAGCGGCGCGGCATGGCGCGCCGCGAGCTTCATCCCCAGCGGGAACGCCATCCCCATCATCAGCCCGCCCGGAAACAGCAGCGCCACGGCGGCCGCGATCCGCACGGGCGTCGAGGCGGCCATCGCGGCCTGCACGGCCGATGGCGTGACAAGGCCGGTCACCAGGAGCACGCCGAGCAGCCCTCCGAGACGAACGGTGCCCGCCCGGGCCACCCCCTCGGCCGTCACACCTGAGGTCAGATAGCTGCCGATGCCGCTCGACAGCAGTACCGCAAACAGCACGACGCTCAGCGCGTAGGTGGGGTGGCCGAGCGCGATGATGAGCCGCTGCATCTGCGACGTCTCGATCAGCATGAACCCGAGACCGATCGCGCCGAAGAACACGAGCAGCGTCTGGCTCCCCGCCAGGCTCGTTCTCGACATCCATAGCGGCAGCACGATGCAGGCCGTCGTCAGCACGCCGACGATGGCCAGCAGCACGGCCAGCGTCGCGACCGCCTTCAGATTGTTGCTCTGCTTTCCCGACTCGAGCCGCTCCAGGCTGAAGATGTCGCGCAGCCGCAGCATGTTGAAGAAGAACGGACTGTTGTCGGTGGGCGCGTTGATGCGGAGCGGATACGACGCGACGAACGCGTCGGCGTCGGGCCCGGTCAGTCGCGGGAACACCTCATCACGCGACACGCGGGGGCTGAACATCACTTCGAAGCCCATTTCGGCCGACACGCGGTCCACCGATGCGAGCTCCGCCTCGGTGAACGGCCGCCGGCTCACCAGGAGCGTTCCCACTCCGTCAGGCGTCTCCGGCCGGTTCGCCATCGTCATGTTCCGGACAATTGCGATGTGGGCACGCGGGTCGGTGATGCCGATCCGCCGCAGCGCGTCCACGGCCAGCGTGGTCGTGCGGTACATCTCGGCCGGGCTGTCGCGGTAGTACCAGCGCGACACGCTGAGGAGGCCGTCCTGGTTCAGGTGCCGGAGAAAGGTCGTCCAGGCCTCGGTCGTGTAGATGGCGTTCTCGCTGAGCACGAATGCGCCCGCGGCCGTGGCGGCCCAGGTGTCGATGAGGGAGATCTGGATGAGGCCGTAGTCTTCGCGCGAGCGCGCGACGTAGCTCCGCGCTTCGTCGTTGACGAACCGGACGCGCGGATCGCGATCGAGATGGCCGGTGAAATCGCCGAAGCGGCCGTTGACGGTCTTGAGAATGTCCTTGTTGATCTCGACCGCCACGACCGATGTGGCGCCGAGCGTGAGCGCCGAGAGCACGTCGCGCCCGCCCCCCGCCCCGATGACGAGCGCCTTCGCGCCCGGCCGCACGTGGTACGCGAGATTCGTCACGTCGTAGCCCAGGTGCCGCACCGACCCCGGGTTGCCGTCGAAGCCCGTCATCACCGTGCCGGCGACGACGTCGATGTCCATCTGGAGCTGGCGGACACGGATGTCCGGCGGCGTCGTGCGGCTGAGCCCCCAGCCCTGCGGCTCGACCAGGGCGTCCTGGTTGCCGTTCACCCGCACGCGCGAATACGAGTTCCACTTCTCGTAGAGCGGACGCGCTTCGAAGCTGCCCTTGATGTAGAGAATGCGGAAGACGGGAAAATGCCGCCACACGAGCGCGGTGTTGCCGGCCGCCGCGATCAGCAGAAGGACGGAGACCGTGATGGCGGCGCGGCGCATGCCTCTGCCGGCCTGACCCGCGAACGCCACGGCGCCGAGGCTCGCCAGAAAACTGACCCACAACACGGCCGTCGGGCCATCCGAGTAGTCCAACACAGGTATGAGCAGCACGCAGCCGACCGCCGCGCCCGCCAGGTCCGCCGCATACAGGCGGCTCACCTTCGACGGAAAGCCCGTGAGCGACAGGCAGACCACGATGCCGCTGACGACGAACGGCACCGCGATGACGGCGTAGGTGAAGGCGATCGCGTAGATCGCGACGATGGAGGGATGGATGCGGAAGGGGACGCTGAGCTGTGTGAGAAAGCTCAGGACCATGGCGGCCGGAAAGGCGAGGGCCGCGACCGCGAGCCATCGGTGCAGGCGGTCCGGCGTGAAGACGCGAGGCGCGAGATACACGATGAGCGCCCCCACCGTCATCCCGAACATGGCGACCGACAACGCGACGAACGCAAAGTGATACAGCATCGTCACGCTGAAGATCCGGGTCAGGAGGATCTCGTACATCAGCGTGGCGAGCGCGACCAGGAAGAGGCCGATGTAGCTGCCGCGGGCGGGCTGGTTGTCTATCGTCACAAGTTGTTCATGATACTGAATACGGATATCGCCCTGCTGGAAAGCCGGCGGGCCGGAGGAGCGTGCGCATGAAATCGGCAGCCATCCTGATCGTGGTGCTCGTTGCGGCCCAGTCCCCTGCCGCGGCGCAGACGCGGGCCCGACAGGCGCCGTCGGCGCCAAAGCCTCCGTCCACGTCAAAGCCGTCGGTCGCGCCCCAGCCGTCGTCTGCGCGGGATCTGGCCGAGGGGTGGAGCGCCCTGGCGGGGGGCCGGACGACGGAGGCGGAAGCGGCGGCGGAGAAGCTGCTGCGTGCCGGGTCGAGGCGGCATGATGCCGTGTCGCTGACGATCGCGGCGCGGGTGCAGGGGGGCCGCGTGGACAGGGCGCTCGATCGATACGAAGAGTGGATCAAGACCGCGCCGCACGAGGATGTGTTCCTGCTGCAGCCGATCGCGGGGGGCACGCTCGAGGCGCTGGCGACGGCTTCCGATGCGGGCATTCGTGTGGATGCGCTGCGGGAACTGGCGGAAGCGGGGGACAAGAGTGCCGGAGAGCGGCTGGCGGCGATGGCCGCGGCCGGAGGCATGCGGGGCATGGCGGATGAGGCGCTCGCCAGAGGCGGCGATGCGCAGGCGATCGCCCGACTCACCCGGCTGGTCGGCACGAAAGGCGGCCGGGATGACGTGAGCGGCGCGATCGAGGCGCTGGCGGCGGCGCGCCCCGCCGAGGCCGTGACCACGATTGCGGCGGCGCTCGACCCGGCGCGGGCGATGCCCACGAAGATGGCCGCCGCGCGTGCGCTTGGCGAACTGGGATCAGCCGATGGCGTCCCCGCGCTCCGGCAGGCGCTGAAGGATCCCGAGCCGTCGGTTCGGATGATGGCGGCGGCCGCGCTGGCGCGGCTGGGCGACCAGGGCGGCGCCGACGTTATTCGTGAGATGGAGAACAGTCCTGTAACCGACATCCGGCTGATGGCGGCAGAAGCGTCGGCCGCGGCGAGCCCGACGGGAGGGTGGGTCGCGACCGCGACCACCGCCCTGCAGGACCCCGATCCGCTGGTCAGATTGACGGCCGCCAGGATGCTGATCGCGCACGGCGCCGATCCCGCCGCCGCGCGTGCGACGCTGGATCGGGCGCTCAACGACCCGAATCCCGCGCTGCGGCTGGTTGCCGTCGGGACGCTCGAGCAGATCCCGGCGCCGCGTCTGGGAGACGACATCCCTACGCTGCGCCGGCTCCTGCGCGACGCCGACGCCCGTGTGCGGATGGGCGCGGCATCGGCCTTGCTGATGCTGGCAGGGGGAATTGGCTAGACCGGCGATTTTTCGTTGTTTTCTCCCGCCCTCCGCCGTTACTCTATTGGCCGCCCGTCAAGCGTCGATATTAAAGATATGAAGACCAAGTATTTGGTATGGGTGCTGGCATCCGCCTGCGCTCTGCTGTGCCCGCTGCCCGCTGCCGCCCAGGCGGTCAGGTCCGGCGCCACGTTCAATCTCGGCGGCACGACCGGCCCCGTCATCCTGCCCGACGTCGCGCACGATCCGCTGAACAACCGCTGGCTGCAGGTGGCCGGCAACGGGTTCATCGAAGGGCATCTG
>JANPJN010000846.1:0-1876 GCA_031425515.1 Acidobacteriota bacterium
GGTCCTCTGGGTCATTTTCTTCGTGCTGCTGCTCACGGTCGTGCTCGATCGGCTGCTGTTCAAGCCGGTCCTGCGCGTCATGGCGTCGCGCGACGAAGCGACCCGGTCCGCGCGCGAACTGGCCGAGCGATCCGCGAGCGAAGCGCGACAGGCGTCGGATGAGTTCGAGAAGCGGACGACCGAGGCCCGCACGGAGCTTTATCGACAGATGGACGAGATGCGGCGGGCCGCGATGAGCGAGCGGGCCGAGATCGTGGCCCGGACGCGCGCGGAGGCTGAAGCCGAGGTGTCGGCGGCGTCCGCGAAGCTCGCGGCGGACGCCGAGCAGGCCAGGCACCGCCTCGACGCCGAGGCTGACGCGCTGGGAGCTGCTGTCGCCGAACGCATCCTCGGCCGCCGGGCCTCCTGACCGCCCCTCGAGAGTGATCCGTTGCAGATGACACCGCAGAAGTTGATCCGCACCGCCGGCGCCGCCGCGTTTGCCGCTTTCGTGCTCATCGCCATGGCGGGTGTGCCGATGCTGGCGCGTGCCGCGCAGCCGCACGAGGCCGCCCCGGCGGCGGACCATGCGCCGGCGGCGGGAGATCACGCCGCCGCCGAAGGGCCTCACGAGCAGACCACGCTCCAGACGCTGGCGAAGCTCGCGAACTTCGCGCTGATGGCGGGGGTCCTCGTATATTTCCTCAAGAGCCCGCTGACGGCGCACCTCAAGTCGCGGGCCGCCCATATCCGGCAGGACCTGGTGACGGCCGCCGAGATGCGCGCGGCCGCGACCGCGCAGCTCGCGGAGATAGACCAGAAACTGAAGGGTCTGCCGGCGGAGCTCGACGCGCTGCGCGCGCAGGGGGCGCGAGACGTCGCGGCGGAACAGGCGCGCATCGCGGCCGCGGCCGATGTCGAGCGCACCCGCCTGCTGGAGCACACGCGGCACGAGATCGAGACGCGCCTGCGCGTGGCCCGGCGGGAGTTGACGGCTCACGCGGCGCAGCTTGCGGTGAACGTGGCGGAGGCGCGCATCCGGCAGAGCATCACCCCCGAGGACCAGCTTCGGCTGGTGGATCGCTTCACGACGCAGCTCGAGGAGGCGCGATGACGAACCGCGCGGCCGGCACCCGCTACGCGCGGGCGATGTTCGACGTGGCGCTCCGCGAATCCGATATCCGCGCGGTCGGCCGCGACCTCGAGGCCTTCGCGGGCGTGGTGGCCGGGAACAGGGAACTGGCGCGGGTGCTCGAGAACCCCGCGATCCCCGCGGCCCGCAAGCGCGGTGTGGTGGACGCCGTGCTGGCGGCTGCCGGCACGACCTCTCCGATTGTCGCCAAGGTCCTGGGCCTGCTGGCCGACCGCGACCGCCTGGCCCTGCTGCCCGCGGTCGCCGAGGCCTACCGCGTTCGCGTGCGCGAGCACGACAAGGTCATTCGCGTGGAAGTGGTCACGGCGGTCCCGCTTCCCGAGGATCGCCTCGAGGTGCTCCGGCAGCGGCTGGCCGGCGCCACGGGCCGCCGGCCGGAAGACGTGCACATGGACGCGCGGGTCGATCCGGCGATCATCGGCGGGGCCATCACGAAGATCGGAAGCACCGTATACGACGGCAGCGTCACACGGCAGCTCGCGAAGATACGACAGGCGCTGGTCGCGAGCGCCGTCTGAGGCGCCGCCTGGCGCGCACCGCAGGCCCCGGCGGGCCACGCGGCTCGCGCCGCCCGGGGCCGCACGAACGAGAGAACGAATGGACATCAAAGCAGAAGAAATCTCCAAGATCATCCGTGACCAGATCGGGAGCTACGCGGTGGACGTCGATGTCGCCGAGGTGGGCACCATCGTGTCGATTGGCGACGGCATCGCGCGGGTGCACGGCGTCGAGAACACGATGGCG
>JANPJN010000847.1:0-9264 GCA_031425515.1 Acidobacteriota bacterium
GGATGCCCGTGGCGCCGAGCGCGACATCCCGTCCGGCGTGGCGGCGGCCTGCGCCATGGTCATCGCAATCATGCCGTCGTACTGCCCCGTGTGCAGGAACGCCTTCTTCATGAGGCCGAAACGGAAGTCGAGCGACGGCCCGTCCGGACGAGCGATCTCCTCGAGCACCTTCGCGTAGTCCTGCGGGTGCGTGACGACGAGCACGTCGCGGAAGTTCTTGGCCGCGGCACGCAGCAGGCTCGGGCCGCCGATGTCGATCTCCTCGACCAGGCCATCGAAGGTGGTCTCCGGATTCTCGGCGGCTGCGCCGAACGGATACAGATTGACGACGACAATGTCGATCGGCTGGATCCCGTGGGCGCCGATGGCGGTCAGGTCGTCGGGATGCTGGCGCCGTGCGAGGATGCCGGCGAAGATCGCCGGGTGCAGGGTCTTGACGCGCCCGTCCATCATCTCGGGAAAGCCGGTCACGTCGGAGACGTTCACGACCGGCAGTCCGGCGGCCGCGATCGCGCGGGCGGTGCCCCCGGTAGAGATGAGCTCGACGCCCAGACGCGCGAGTCCGCCGGCGAGCGCCGCCAGCCCGGTCTTGTCGGAAACACTCAGAATCGCACGCATATCTCTCGATTTTCTTGACAGGCCCGAGCGGGGGCCGCTACTATGACGCCGACGCCGGGAATCCGGCGTCGTAAGCCGAGGCCGCGGACTCGCGGTCTTTTTTTATGCCTGAACCTCTCCGTCCTGCGGGCGAAGGGTCACCGGGCTAGGGTCACGTCGGCGCGCGGGCGCCACGCCATTGCAAGGCAGGAAAAGTACGATGCGTATCACAGGCAAGGTCAAGTGGTTCAACAACGCCAAGGGTTACGGGTTCATCGAACGCGAAGGCGGCAGCGATGTATTCGTGCACTTCTCGGCGGTCCAGGGCAACGGGTTCCGGACGCTCGAAGAAGGCCAGGCAGTCGAGTTCGAAATTGTTGATGGCCCGAAAGGCCCGCAGGCCGGTAACGTCACCAAGCCCAGCTGACTCCCGAACGGGGCCGGGGGCGCCGCGCTCCCGGCCTCGGCTCGTTCCACCCACTCTCCAGCCTTCGTCCTTCCGCTCCTCTTCCTGCTCCCGCCTCTTCCTACTCCGTCTTCATGGCCCGCACGGTGAAGTTCACCTTACCGTCCTTCAGCGCCACGCGGAACGCGACCTCCGGGCTCCCCTTTTCGCGCAGCTTCGTGACCTGATCCTTCACGAGCGCCGCGAACTTGTGGAACGGCACGGTGTCCTCGCCGGCCTGACGCCGCGCGTCCATCAGCGAATCGTACAGGGTATGGACCTTGTCCATCTCCCGCATCGGATCGCTGAAGGCCGTCACGCTCAGCACCTTGTTCTCGGGCGGCTCCGGCTTCTTCGGCGCCTCGCGGGGCGGCGGCTGGACGAACGGGCCCGGCCTTCCCTCTTCACGTGCCCGCTGCCCCCGGTCCCAGAGGTCGGTGAACTTTGCGAAGCGCGACTGCAGCGTCTGAAACCTGAACCGATCCACCGCCGTGTCGATATGCCCGCGATCCCAGCGCTTGACGAGGGCCTCGACCCGCCCCCGCGTCTCCATCGGCGGCCGCGGCGCCCGCCCGGAGAAGAACATGTTGTATTCCGCCTCGAGCCGCTTCAGCTCCGCTTCGAGCGTCTGCAGATCGCGCTGGACTTCCGACAGCTCAGCCATGCAAGGACCGGCCGTCAGGCGATCAAAAACCACACGAGGGGCAGCCACAGCTCCCGCGCGTAGGGAACGGGCCGGTCGTCGATCAGCACCTCGGACGCGTCGTAGCGACCGACGATGTCGAAGAGATCGCGCAGCGGCAGGGCATCCTTCGGATAGAACCGCGCGCGGTGGCGCAGGCTCGCGCCCGAACCCGTTTCCAGATACTCGGCCGATTGCCGCGCCATCTCCACCGCACGGGTGTAATCCGGGCCCTCGAAGCGGGGAAAGTCGATTGAAATCGAGAACGGCCGCGGCGACGTGCCGAAGAGCGCTTCGGCCAGTTCAGGGTTGAGCGCCGCGAGCTCTTCGTCGGTCGGCTGCTCGGGAAGATCGACGTACGGCCAGAAGCGCTCGACCGGCCGATAGTCGGGCACGGGCACGGCAGGAGGCGTGTCCGGCGGCGCCATCACGCGCGCGCCGCGGTCGGGGGATTCCACAGGTTTCATCAGGAAACCGCGATAATATCCTGAAAACTGAGACGGTAACAAGGTGCGATCCATCCCCTCCATCGAACAGCTTCGACAGCGCCCGGCGATGGCGCGCCTCGAGACGCGCTACGGCCGTGCCGCCGTGGTCGGGGCGCTGCGGGCCGAGGCGGACGCCGTCCGCGGCCGGCCGCCAGACGCCGGCGAAGACGGCTCGATCGCCGACGCGATCGAGGCGGGCGTCGAAGCGCGCCTCGCTCTGGAAACGTCACCATCGCTCCGCTCCGTGGTCAACGCGACCGGCGTGATCCTGCACACCAACCTGGGACGCGCTCCGCTCGGGCCACTGGTGTCGGCGCGTGTGGCGGCGCTCGCGGCCGGCTACACGAACCTCGAATACGACCTCGGCACGGGCGCGCGCGGCCGACGGGATGCGCATGCCGAACGGCTGCTCCGCCGACTCACCGGGGCCGCCGCGGCGGTGGTGGTCAACAACAACGCCGCCGCGACCCTGCTCGTGCTCGCCGCGCTGGCGACGGGCCGGGAAGTGCTCATCTCGCGCGGAGAGCTGGTCGAGATTGGCGGAGGCTTCCGTGTGCCCGATGTGCTCGCCCAGTCGGGTGCCATCCTTCGCGAAGTCGGCACGACCAACCGCACCCGGGCGGCGGACTACGCGGCCGCCCTCGGCGATCGCACGGCGCTCATCCTGCGGGTCCACCCGTCGAACTTCCGGATCGAGGGCTTCACGGAGCGCCCCCGGTTGGAAGACCTCGTCAGCCTGGGCCGCCGATTCGGCGTGCCCGTGGTGGAAGACATCGGATCGGGCTATCTGCGCCAGCCAGGGATCACGGCGCCCGCGGCGCTCGGCGACGAGCCCTCGGTCGCCGACAGCATCGCGGCCGGCGCCGACGCGGTGATGTTCAGCGGCGATAAACTGCTCGGCGGGCCCCAGGCGGGCATCATCGCGGGCACAGCGGCCGTCGTGGCGCGGGTACGCGCGCATCCCCTCATGCGCGCCCTGCGCGTGGACAAGCTGACCTACGCGGCGCTCGAAGCGACGCTGGGAGAGCTCGACGCCGGCCGCGCCGACCGGACGATCCCGGCCGCGCGCATGCTGGCGCTGACGCCCGAGGATCTCGACGCCAGGGCGTCGGCACTCTCCTCCAGCCTCTGCGCCCGAGGCTTCGACGCGCGCGTCATCGATGGACACTCCGCCATCGGCGGAGGCAGCGCGCCAGGCGCCACGCTGCCCACACGACTGGTCGCCGTCAGGCATCCCACTCTCGAAGCGTCGGCCCTCGAGGCCCACCTGAGACAGGGCGATCTACCGGTCATTGCCCGCATCGAACGCGGCCAGGTCCTGCTCGACCTGCGCACGGTCGATCCCGACCAGGACGCGAGCGTCGGCGCCGCCTTCGACGCCCTCCCGACCGTCTGAACCCGCCCGGCTTACTGGGGAATCTGCACGACCGCGAACGTGCGGGTCGCCCCCACGGGCGTGAGGGTCTGCCCCGTCAGCGTGCCGATCGACGCGCGATACCGCCCCGGCGCGGCGGTCGCAGGCTGGAGGCCGCCCCGGCCTGGTGCCGGACTCGGCTGCGCCCCTGCCGCCGGTGCACCCGCGGGCACACTCGCCGCCGGCTCGATTCGCAGGTTCCACACCGCGCGCCGCACACCGGGCGCCTTGTCGAGGTCGAGCCGCCGCACCTGCCGCCCCCCGTCGTCCGTGATGGTCAGCACCAGCTTCGTCTCCGCGGGCAGAGGACGCGCGACGTTGTAGGTGAACACGGCGCCGAACGGCGGATTCGGGGCCGTCCAGTTCCCGCCCATCGGCCCGAGCCCGGCCGATCCCGCGGGCGCCAGGCCCGTGGCCGAGAACAGATGTGCGTCACGCAGGGAAAACAACTGCGTGTCGCCGGTCAACCCGCCCAGGGTCATGTCGCGAAGCGCACTGAAGTCGTCCAGCACGTAGAAGCCGCGCCCGAACGTCGCAAGCACGAGGTCGCTCTCGCCACGGTGCACGGCCATGTCCCGCACCTGGATCACGGGCATGCCCCCCTTCATCGGCAGCCACGCGCCGCCGCCATCCAGCGAGACGAAGAGGCCGAACTCGGTGCCGGCAAACAGCAGGTTCCCGTTGACGTGGTCCTGGATGACGGACCACACGTCGTGCCGTGCGGGCAGATCGCCGCTGATGCGGCTCCACGATCGGCCCCGGTCGGTGCTCTTCACGAGATACGGGCTGTAGTCGCCCCGCTGCCAGTTGTTGAGCGCGACGAACACGGTGTCGGCGTCCCGCGGTGACGCGAAGATGTCGGACACGTAGGTCCACTTCGGCACGCCCGGAAAATCCTCCACCCGGCGCCAGCTTCCGCCGGCGTCCTCCGTCACCTGCAGCAGCCCGTCGTCTGTTCCCGCATAGATCAGCCCTTCGCGCAGCGGGGACTCGTCGAGCGAGACGACGTTGCTCAGCGCGGTCGTGGCTTCGTGATAGGCGACGGCATCGGCCGGCCAGACGCGTCCCATAAGGGAAAGCTCCTCCCACTTCAACTGTCGTGTCAGGTCCGGACTGATGCGCGCCCACGTCTCGCCCCGATCGTCCGATCGGTAGACGTAGTTGCTCGCCCAGTACAGCCGGCGTGTCGAGTGGGGGCTGAGGATGTAGGGGGCATCCCAGTTCGGACGGTCCGCCACGCCGGCCGGCGCTCCCCGCACGAGCGGCGGCGCCCCGCCCCGCGGAGGCTCCTGGCGCAGCGAGTCCGATCCCTGGTCGGCCACGGCCGGCCCGGACAGACGCGGCCGGATCGATCGCACCTGCCCGGTCCGCAGGTCGAAACGGGTGAGGTTTCCGTCCTGCGACGTCGCGTACACCGTTCGCCCATCATCGGGATCCGTGCGCGTCTGAAAGCCGTCACCGGTGCCGACCATCTGCCAGTCGCTGTTGCGGATGCCCCACCGGTTGAGGGTGCGCGACGGGCCGCACATCGACCAGTTGTCCTGTGCGCCGCCGCAGACGTTGTAGAACGGCTTTGCGTTGTCTACCGAGACCCGGTAGAACTGCGTGACCGGGAGGTTCGTGAAGAACCGGAACGTCTGGCCGCCGTCGTAGGTTTCGTAGAGCCCGCCGTCGTTGCCGACGAGCATGTGATCGCGATCGACCGGGTCGAACTCCAGCGCATGGTGATCGACGTGGATCCCGGTGTCGTCCCATCCCGTGGGCTCCCACGTCCGGCCCCCGTCGGTCGTCCACTCGAGGTTCGTGTTGATCGAGTAGATGGTGTCGGGCCGATGGGGATCGACGAACAGCTCGTGGTAGTACGCCGCACCGCCCCCTCGATACCACTGGCCCGTCTGCGCCTCCACGACCGGTGTCGGACCGGAGGCTCCGCTCCCCGTGCGAGGCGTTCCGGTTCCCGAACCGACCCGTCCAACGCGCGTCCACGATCCGCCGTTGTCGTCGGATCGGTAGAAGCCCGACTCGTCCACCGTCCTCGATCCTGCGGCCGCGGGAGTCGCACCCCTGCCGCGCGGTCCCTTCGCGCTGATCAGGGCGAAGACGGTCGAGGGCCGCCGCGGATCGACCGCCAGCCCGACTCGTCCCATGTCGTCCTTCGGCAATCCGTTCGACAGCTTGGTCCAGGTGCGTCCCGCGTTGGTGGATTTGAAAATTCCTCCCTCGGGACCGCCGCCAACCATCTGCCCCACGGCACGGCGCCGCTGGTACGCCGAGGCGTAGAGCGTGTCCGGGTGACCCGGACGAAAGACGACGTCGCTGATGCCGGTGTCGGTGCTGATCGTGAGCACGGCGCGCCATGTCTCCCCGCCGTCTGTCGTCTTGAAGAGCCCGCGATCGCCTCCGGCGGACCACAACGCCCCCTGCGAAGCGACATAAACGGTTTTCGAGTCGCGGGGATCGATGAGGATCCGGCCGATGTGCTCGGAGGTGTCGAGGCCCACCCGCTTCCAGGTGAGGCCCGCATCGGTGGACTTGTAGACGCCGTCGCCGAAGTGCGCGCTTCGCTGGCTGGTGTTCTCGCCCGACCCGACCCAGACAATGTTCGAATCGCGGGGGTCGATGACGACGCAGCAGAGGGTGAACGAGCCCTGGTCGTCGAAGATCGGGGTGAAGCTGATGCCCCGGTTCGTGGTTTTCCAGAGGCCGCCGAAGGCGGTGGCGATGTACCACACGCTGCGGTTGCGCGGATCGATCTCGATGTCCTGAATGCGTCCGGACGCCAGCGCGGGGCCGATCTCA
This sequence comes from Acidobacteriota bacterium, assembly GCA_031425515.1. GTDB lineage: Bacteria > Acidobacteriota > Vicinamibacteria > Vicinamibacterales > 2-12-FULL-66-21 > JALZOC01. The sequence goes on from JANPJN010000847.1 coordinate 6,426, forward strand.
CGCAGCTCGATGCCGTCCAGCAGCCGGCGGCCGTCCTGGCCCGCGCCACCGGCCTGCCCGGACGCGAAGGCGGCAGCCGCGAGGCTTGCCGCCACGACGTAACCGGTGATTTTCCACATCGAGCTGATCGCTGGAAGCGGAACCCTGGTGGCGTGACTCTAGAAGATGGTCGAGATGGATGCGAGCGCGAAGTCGAGCGCGCGCGTCGGAAGGATGCCCAGGTAGAGGACGGCAATCACCGCGAGCGCGAGGCCCGCCATGGCGGTGGCGCCGACTCTCGGGCGGGGCGCGTCGGACCCTTCGGTCATGTACATCATGACGACGATCCGCAGGTAGAAGAAGACCGAGACGACGCTGGTGAGGACGCCGATGATCGCCAGCCAGTAGTGCCCCTCCTGCACCGCCGCGCTGAAGATGTACCACTTGCCGATGAAGCCGGCCGTCGGCGGCAGCCCGCCGAGCGACAGCAGGAAAATCGTCATCAGCCCGGCCAGTCCGGGGCGCGACTTCCAGAGGCCGGCGAAATCCCGCAGCTCGTCGTGCTGGTTCTCCTCCGTGCCAAGGAGCGCGACGATGCCGAGGGCGCCCATGTTCGTGACGGCGTACGCGAGCAGGTAGAACAGGATGGCGGCCTTGCCCGTGCTGTTGGCGGCCACGAGGCCGAGCAGCAGGTACCCGGCGTGCGCGATGCTCGAGTACGCAAGCATGCGCTTCACGTTCGTCTGGACGACGCCGACGACGGTGCCGAGGATCATCGTGAGGGCCGCGATGACCGTGAGGATCGGAATCCAGTGCGCCTTGAGCGGCTCGAGCGGCGAGAGGAAGACACGGACGAAGGCGGCGAAGGCCGCGGCCTTGACGGCCGTGGACATGAAGGCCGTGACGATCGTGGGCGCCCCTTCGTAGGCGTCAGGCGTCCACATGTGGAACGGGACGGCCGAGACCTTGAAGGCGAACCCGACCGCGAGGAGGCCGACGGCGAGCAGCGCCAAAGTGGACGGTTCGCCGGCGCCCTGGCGCGACAGGACCTCGCCGATCTGATCGATCCGTGTGGACCCCGACAGCGCGAACGCGAACGCGATCCCGTAGAGGAAGAAGGCGCTTGAGAAGGCCCCGAGCAGGAAGTACTTGAAGGCCGCCTCGGCGCCGCGGGCACTGCTGCGGCGGATGCCGGTCAGCACGTACACCGCAAGGGAGAGGATCTCGAGCGCGAGGAAGACCACCAGCAGGTCCGTGGCGGCCGCCATCATCATCATGCCGCAGATGGCAAACAGCGTCAGCGCGTAGTACTCGCCGGCCGGCAGGTGCTCGCGCTCCACGACGTCGCCCGACATCAGCAGCGTGAGCACGCCAATCGTGCAGAGCACGAGGTTGATGAACAGCGCGAAGTTGTCGGAGCGGATGACGCCCATGCTGCTGACGTCGGTGTCCCAGAGCACGACCGACACCACCGCCGACCCGGTGAGGCCGATGATGCCCAGCCAGGCGATCGGCATGCGCTCGCCGGGCTCCCGGAAGGACTCGGCCACCATGGCGACGATCGCCGACAGGGCGACGATGACGAGGGGAATGATTGCGGCGTATGCGGTCATGGACTGGCTACTCGCTCTTCGCGGCCGCGCGGGGCGCGGCGGCGGACTCGGGCCCGCGGATGGCCGTCTGCCCCGTGGCGCCGGTGGCCTGCGCCACGCGCGCCGGGGCCGCGGTGTCTGGCAGGCTCGCACCGTGCGCCAGGCGCAGCGGGCGGGGCGCGGCGGCGTAGCTGCGGCCGGTGATGCGCTCGAGCGTGCGATTGACGGACGGCTCCATCGGCCGCAGGAACACGCCGGGGAAGACGCCCATGACAATGCACATGGCAATCGTGGGGACCATCAGGCCCCACTCGCGCGGCGTGAGGTCCGGCAGGGACCGGTTCTTCTCGTTCGTGATCTCGCCGTAGTTCACCCGCTGGAACATCCAGAGCATGTAGACGGCGGACAGGATGACGCCTGTCGCGGCGGCGGCCGCCAGCTTCCAGTTCCAGAGGAACGCGCCGGCCAGGATCAGGAACTCGCCGACGAACCCGTTCATGCCCGGGAGCGCGACCGAGGCCAGCGTGATGAGCAGGAAGGCCGCCACCAGGCGCGGCATCACCGCCTTGAGCCCGCCGTACTCCGAGATGAGCCGGGTGTGCCGGCGATCCGACAGCATGCCGACGACCATGAAGAGGCCACCCGTGCTCACGCCGTGGTTCAGCATCTGGTAGACGGCCCCCTGCGCTCCCTGCACGTTCATCGCGCAGAGCCCCAGGACGACGAACCCGAGATGGCTGACGCTCGAGTAGGCGACGAGCTTCTTCATGTCGGGCTGCACCATCGCGACGAGCGCGCCGTAGACGATGCCGATCACCGCGAGGAGGGCGATCCAGGGCGCGAAGTACAGGGCGGCCGACGGAAAGAGCGGAAACGCGAACCGGAAGAGGCCGTAGGTCCCCATCTTCAGCATCACGCCGGCGAGGATGATCGAGCCGGCGGTGGGTGCTTCGACGTGCGCGTCGGGGAGCCAGGTGTGGAACGGGAACAGCGGGACCTTGATGAGAAACGCGAGCGCGAAGGCGAGGAAGAACCAGACCTCCGCGCGCCAGGGCAGATCGACCGCGTACAGGTCGAGCAAGTTGAAGCTGGGCGTGCCGGTCGCGGCGGCATGGGCGTAGGCGAGCCCGATGATCGCGATGAGCATCAGGACGCTGCCCGCCATGGTGTAGAGAATGAACTTGACCGCCGCGTAGACGCGCCGCTCGTAGCCCCAGACGCCGATGAGGAAGTACATCGGGATGAGGACGAAGTCCCAGAAGATGTAG
>JANPJN010000848.1:0-1979 GCA_031425515.1 Acidobacteriota bacterium
CGGCCTGGGGGTTCGTGACTCTGCGTCAGCGCCCCACGTTCGGCCGTGCCCTGATCGCGGGCGGCGCCGCCGGGCTCGCGTGCCTGACCCGCATCACGGCCCTGTCCTTCGTCCTGCCGGCGGTCGTCCTGCTCGCGATCGATGCTCCGCCGGCGCAGCGCCGACGTCTCGCGTCAGCCGCCGGGCTCTCGGCGGTCATCTGCCTCGCGATCGTCGCGCCGTTTCTCATCAGCTGCGCCATCGCGACGGGCGACCCGTTCTACGCCATCAACTATCACACCAGTTACTACCGGTTCGGTGAGGGGCTCGCGGCCGACCAGCCGATGAGCACCGCCGCCTATCTGTCCGGCAAGCTCGCCGCGCACCCGATGGCTGCGCTCGACACGGGATTCATGGGGCTGACCGTGCAGCCGTTTGTCACGAAGTTCGGGGGCTTCGAGGCGTATGCGCCCCACGTGGGCACGGCCCTGGCGTGGTGCTCGGTGGCGGGGCTTGCGCTGCTGTCGTTCGCGCCGGCGGGCCGGATGCTCCTGGTGATCCTGTTCGCGTCGCTCGTGCCCTACGCGTTCACCTGGAACGTGTCGAGCGGCGGTGAGTGGCGCTTCACGATGCACGCGTATCCGCTGTACCTCGTCGCGGCGCTCTTCGTGATGGATCGAAGTGTGCGCGCGGTGGGGTCCCTCTGGCGCACGGGTTTTCGCGTGAGGCGTCCGTCGCTCGCCGTAGTGCTTCAGACAGCCGGAGTCCTGTTCCTCGCAGTGTCTGGCTGGACGCTCTACGCCGGGCTTCCCTGGTTCGTCGTCCGCGAAGCGGCCGCGCGCGGCGAGGACGTCAGTGTCGAGACGGGGCCTCGCGATGGGGTCTTCTTTGGGGCGGGATGGTCGGAGCCGCATCCCGACGGCGTCCGCGTTCGGGTGTCTCTGGGCGAGCGCGCGACGGTGCGGCTGCCGCTGCCCGTGAAGCGCGCCTACGACATCGTCATTCGCCTGGATCCCGTCGTGCCGGAGCGTCAGCGACGGGTGACGCTGCTGCTGAACCATCAGTTGGTGGGGAGCATGACGCTCGGCTTCGACCCGGCGCGCATGGGGTCCTACCGGCTTCGGCTGCCCGAGGCGCAGGTGAAGGTCGGGACGAACGAGCTGACGATTGTGCCCGACGTCCTGGTTCCCGCGGTGTCGGCCGGCCCGCGCTTCTCGTGGCTGGACCCCGGCGACGCGATAGGCGTCAGGCTGTGGTACGTCCGAGTCCTGGGCCTGGCACGGTAGCCGCCTGGTTCACGAAGATGAGCCGATCCGGCCGATTTGCCGGTCTTGCCATGCAGAATCAACGACTTACGCTAAAGATGAGTGTCCCCCTGTGCGGGCGGAGGCGAAGAGGGCGTCGATCACGCGGAGGTTCTTGATCGAGTCTTCGAGCGGGTACGGGACGGAGAGGCCGTGCCGGACGGCGTGCGAGAACAGGTCTCCCTGAATGGTGTACTGGTCGCACATGTCGATCTCGATCGCCTCTCGGGTCACGCCGGCGTCCGTCCGCACCTCGACGAACATCCGCGACGGACGATCGACGGGCGCATTGAACGGAATCTCGATCTCGATCCGGCCCGTCGTCCCGGCGATCGTCACCCCCTGACCCGCGGCCATCTGCGTCGCACACGTGCCGATCGCATGGCCCCCCGGGAAGTCGAGCAGCATGGACGACAGCCGATCCACACCGAACACCGGATCCTCGTCGATGAGCGCGCACACGCGGCGCGGCTCGTCCTGGAACATCATGCGCGCGGTGTTGACCAGGTAGCAGCCGATATCGAGCAGCGCCCCGCCCCCGTACTCCCGGACGTTCCTGACGTTCTCGGGGGCGTCGTTGAAGTAGCTGAAGTGCCCCACGACCGACCGCACCGGCCCGATCCGTCCGGACCGGACGATCGCCAGCGCCTGCAGCCACTGGGGATGCGTGCGGACCATGAACGCCTCTTCGATGAG
>JANPJN010000849.1:0-1753 GCA_031425515.1 Acidobacteriota bacterium
CCGGCGACATCACTCTCGCTCACCTACGCGAACGAGCTGGAACGCTATTCGATCACGAACGAGGCCCTCCAGGATCTGACGTTCCGTGACGAGCTGATCGCCCTCGGCCTGGATCCCCGCACGGGGACGGGCCGCGGCACGCGGTCCGCGCTGAGCCTCGACGGCGGCCGGAACACCACGAACAATCTGCTCGACGCGCGTCAGGGCTACGTCGCCTCGGTGCACCTCGAGCAGGCCGGCAAGTGGCTCGGCGGCACGTACGACTACTACGAGCTCACGACCGAGGCGCGATACTTCCGCCCGTTCGGACGAGTCGTGGCGGCCGTGCAGGGGCGGATGGGATCGATCGACGGCCTCGGGGATCAGGAGACCGGCGTGCCGTTCTTCAAACGCTATTTCCTCGGCGGCGCGACCAACCTGCGTGGCTGGGGCCGCTTCGAAGTGTCGCCACTGAGCGGCGGCGGACTGCCCATTGGAGGGGCCTCGTTCGTCAATCTCTCGGCCGAACTGCGCGCGCCTGTCTGGCGCAGCCTCGGCGTGGTCCTGTTCGTTGACGGCGGCAATGTGTGGCAGGACCCATGGGATTTCAAGGTCGGCGATCTTCGCTACGACGTCGGCCCGGGTCTGCGCTACCAGACGCCCATCGGCCCGATTCGCGCGGATCTCGGCTACCAGCTCAAACCCATTCCCGGCCTCCTGGTAAACGGCACACCCGAGGCCCGGCGCTTCCGTTTCCACTTCAGCATCGGCCAGGCGTTCTAATCCGGACCAGTCATGCACGGCACACCTGATACACCGGGCGATCCGGATTCTGATTCGCCCGCGGCCGGACGCAGGCGCGGCGGCGGGTTGCGCGCGTTCCGCCGTCTGCTCCAGGTCGCGGCGCTGGTCGGCACGCTCCTGGTGGGTGTGCTCGCGCTCGCCCTCATCGTGTCGCAGACGCCGTGGTTCAAGGACTGGCTGCGGCGGTACGTCGTGCGCGAATCCAGGCAATATCTGAACGGCGACCTGACGATCGGCGGCATGGGCGGGAATCTGCTGTTCGGCATCGATCTCACGGATGTCGCCGTGGACGTGTCGGGCGAGCGCATCGTGGCCGTCAAGGCGATCGAACTCGAATACAGCGTGTTCGAGCTCGTCTCGAAGGGCATCGTGCTCAATCAGATCAAGCTGGATCGTCCGGTGCTCCGCGTCGCGCGCGACGGGCAGGGCTGGAATCTCGGGCGGCTGATCAAGTCTCCGGCGAAGGAAGCCGATCGCGAAGGCCCCGGCCGGTCCATCTCCCTGCCGTCGATCGAGATCTACGACGCCGTCGTCGCGATCGACGACCGCTCGCCGTCGGACGCCGTCACGCTCCCCCGGCGCATCGACGACCTCGACATCAAGGCCGCATTCGAATACGAGCCGGTGCACTACACGCTGACGCTGCACCAGATCAATCTGGCCGGGACCGCACCGGCGCTGTCGCTGCGTCAGTTGACGGGGGTCGTCGCGCTGCGCGACGACAATCTCTACGTCCAGCAGATGGCGATCAAGACGACGGACTCGTCTGTGACGATCGACGGCGTCGTCGAGAAATACCTGCGCACGCCGCTGCTGAACGTGACCACCTCGGGCAACGTGTCGCTGCCGGAGATCGGGCGGTTCCTGCCGGCGGTCGCGGGGTACGACCTGCACCCCGCCGTGGACATCAAGGCCAAGGGGGCCTTGCGGGCGCTGGCGTTGAATCTCGACGTTCGCTCAGAGGCCGGCT
>JANPJN010000850.1:0-10772 GCA_031425515.1 Acidobacteriota bacterium
GGCGCGATTGCGAACATGCACGCGCGGGCATACAGGAATATCGGCTACCCCGTCACCGTCTGCACGACACACAACCGGGACGCCGGCCGGCGATTTGCGGCGGAGCACGGCGCGGCGTTCGTGGAGAGCTACGAAGAGGTCTGCAGCCATCCCGACGTGGACGTCGTGGACGTCTGCACCTTTCCGGATTTCCGTCTGCAGCCGCTCGAGCTCTGCGCGGCGCACGGCAAGCACATCCAGGTGCAGAAGCCGATGGCGATCGATCTCGCCACCGCCGGCCGGATGATCGAGACCGCACGCGCAGCGGGCATCCACCTGGGCGTCGTCAGCCAGCATCGCTTCGATGCCGCCAGCGAGTTCATGCAGCGGGCGCTGCAGCAGGGGAGACTCGGCACGCTGCTCCAGTGCGACGCCTACGTGAAGTGGTACCGCTCCGACGAGTACTACGCCCGGCCGGTCAAGGGCAGCTGGACGACGGAAGGCGGCGGGGCGCTCATCAACCAGGCGATCCATCAGGTGGACCTGCTGCGCTGGCTTGCGGGCCCGGTCGAGCAGGTCTTCGCGGTGTGGACGATTGCCGCCGCGCACACCATCGAATCGGAAGACATGGTCAGCGCCGTCCTGAAATACAAGAGCGGCGCCACGGGCGTCATCCAGGCCGCCACGGCCTTCTGGCCCGGCTATCCGGAGCGCATCGAGTTCCACGGCACGAAGGGCACCGCGATCATCACGGGCGACAAGCTGACGACGTGGGATGTGCGCGACGATCAGGGCACCGACCATGCGCCGCTGGCCGCGACGGTGGCGTCTGGCGCGTCGGATCCCATGGCCATTTCCGTCGAGACGTTCGAGCGGCAGTTCCTGGATTTCGGCGACGCCATCCGGACCGGCCGGAAGCCCCGCGTGGCCGGCGAAGAGGGCTACCAGGCGCTGGAGATCGTGGATGCGATCTACCGCTCGAGCCGATCCGGCGACAAGGTGACGCTGTAGAGGAGCGGGCTTTAGTCCGGCCAGCCGAAGTAGCGCGCGGCGTTCCCCGCGCACACGTCCTCGATGAGCCGTCCCACCAGTCGCGGGTCGTCCGGCACTTCGCCGGTCTCGACGTCACGCCCCACGAGATTGCAGACCACGCGGCGGAAGTACTCGTGCCGCGGGAACGACATGAACGAGCGGGAGTCGGTGATCATGCCGACGAAGTGCGCGAGCAGCCCGGCGTTGGACAGCGCGTTGACCTGCCACTCGATGCCTTCCTTCTGATCGAGGAACCACCACCCGCTCCCGAACTGCATCTTGCCCGTCGTGCTCCCGTCCTGAAAATTTCCGACCATGGTCGCCATCACGTAGTTGTCGGCCGGGTTGACGTTGTAGACGATCGTCTTCGGGAGCGCATTCTCCTGATCGAGGCGATCGAGAAAGATGGCGAGCGCGTCGGCCTGGGGCCAGTCGCCGATGGAGTCGTACCCGGTGTCGCGTCCAGACTGTTCGAGGCCGCGGGTGCTCGCGTTGCGGCGGGCCCCGAGGTGCAGCTGCTTCGTCCAGCCGCGGGCCGCGTCGAGCTGCCCGAAGAAGTGCATGAGCAGGGCGGCGAAGCCTTCCTGCTCTTCGGGACTGACCGTCTGGCCGGCGCGGGCCTTGTCGAAGGTCGCCGCGGCGGCGCGCTCCGTGGAGAGCGTGACAGGGCAGCGCGACAGGCCATGATCCGACAGGCGGCCGCCCGCGGCGTGGAAGGCATCGTGGCGCCGTCGCAGCGCATCCTGCAGGTCGCTGAAGCGGGCGATCTCGACGCCGGAGGTCGCCGCGAGTCGATCGAGCCAGGGATTGAACACCGCCGGCAGGTGCACGTCGAGCGCACGGTCCGGGCGGAACGTCGGGTACACGCGGGTGCCGAAGCCGGACTCCCGGATGCGGGCGTGATGATCGAGCGGCTCGGCCGGATCGTCGGTCGTGCACAGCACCTTCACCCCGAAGGACGTCAGAATCCCGCGGGCAGAAAGCTCGGGTGTCTGCAGCCGCTCGTTGGCCTGCTGCCAGATCCGCTCGGCAGACGACTCGTCCAGCAGTTCGTCGATATCGAAGTAGCGCTTCAGCTCGAGATGGGTCCAGTGATACAGCGGGTTGCGCAGGCAGCGCGGCACCGTCGCGGCCCACGCCTTGAACTTTTCGTACGGATCCGCGTCCCCGGTGCAGTACATCTCGGGGATCCCGTTGGCGCGCATCGCCCGCCACTTGTAGTGGTCGCCCTCGAGCCAGATCTCGAAGAGATTCCGGAACGTCCGGTTGTCGGCGATGTCCTTCGGCGGCAGGTGGCTGTGGTAGTCGAAGATCGGCTGGCCCACGGCATGCGCGTCGTAGAGACGCCGCGCCGGGGCATTGTGCAGGAGGAACCCGTCGTTGATAAAGGGCATCGACGTGCGTTCCTCAGCGGCCCGCCGGCCCGGCCGGGAGCGGTCGAAGCTTGACGTTCCGGAACCACACCTCGTCGCCGTGGTCCTGGAGCAGGAGGTGTCCGCTCGTGGCGTCGCCGAACCCCTTGATGTCCTTGTATTTGCTCTTCGCGATCAGCGCCTTCATCTCGGGGCTGCCGATCTCGAACTGCACGATGCGCTGGCCGTTGAGCCAGTGTTCGACGTGGCGCCCCCGGACCACCAGCCTGGCCTGGTTCCATTCGCCGATGGCCTGTGCTGCGTGTGTGCTCGGCGCGATGAGGTCATAGAGCGCGCCGGCCGTGCGGTTGCCACCGACCCCTTCTCTGGCGTCGGGATGCACGGCGTCATCGAGGATCTGCATTTCGTAGCTGACCCCGGAGCGACCGGATCGATCCGGCCGCTCGGCGACGAGGTACTTGAGGCCGCTGTTGCCGCCGGCCGTGAGCTTCCAGTCGAGCGCCAGCTCGAAGTCGCTGTAGCGGCCCGTCGTGATGATGTCGCCGCCAGGCGCAGGGGCGGATCCCTTTGCCGCGCGCTTGATCGCGCCGTCTTCGATCTTCCAGCCAGTGGTCGGGAAGGTGTCGGCGTGGAACCCGCGCCAGCCGGCGGAGGTCGTGCCGTCGAAGAGCAGCGTCCAGCCCGCGGCCTTCTCGGCGGCGGTCAGCGTGTTAGCCGTCGAGTCCGCTGCGGCGGCGACTGGCTTCGCCGATGTCTGCGCGAGCACGACGGGCACAGCGGAGAGGGCCGCGGCTACGAGCGCGGCAGACGCGACTCGCGCAGCCACACGAGTGGCGGCGCAACGAACGATGGTGGACGGCATGACGGCTCCTGGCGCGGGGGTGCGGTTCACGGGGACGAGAGTCATTATAGGCGGTCGGGCTCAGGGCCGGCGGGTGCCGAGCGCGGCGACGATCGCGGCCGCGTCCAGTGGCGCGCGTTCGAGGCGGACACCGGTCAGGCGGAAGCGTTCGCCGGCGTTGTGCAGGACCAGCCCGCCGCCCGCCAGGACGGCCGCCGTCTGCAGACCGCCCGCTCGGCGGAGGCCGGGCATGTAGAGGTGCGCGGCGTAGTCGGAGTCGCTCGACGTGTCGAACGCGCCGACGTTCAGGACGGCTGCGCGCCCGGGAACGATAGCGAGCGCGAGCAGCCCTGCGAGTGCCGCGTCCCCGCTGGCAACCAGAGAGGCGCCGGGATGTGCGTCCAGTGCGGCGACGATGTCGGCGGTCCGCTGGGCGGCGGCGGTCCGGTTATAGGTCTCGAAGTGCTTGATTTGCCCCGCGGCGACGGTGTCGAACGGAGTGAATGCGATTGGCTGCACCCGGAACCCTGCCGAGCGGAGACGCTGTTCGAGCGCGGCGTCGGGCGAGCCGAGCAGCACCGTCCTGACAGACTTTGAGGATCCGGTCACCCTGGCGGCCGCTGGCCGGTCGCCGTACCCCAGCGCATGGCGCAGCGCCCGTGCGAGCGTGTCGGGCGGCGTGGCGCCGGCCTGTCGGCTGGCGGCTGCGATCCACGCGTCCGTAACTCCGGCGGCATCGAGTGCGCCGGCGGGCAGCGGCCGCTGGTGGAAGACGAGCAGATCGTTGAGCGAATCCGGAGTGAAGCCCTTCTCCGGACGTTTCACCTCTGCCGGGGCGCCCTGCAGCCACCGCGCCATCCACGCGTACATCGCCTCGCGCGACTCCCGATTGAAGTTGTGCTCCGCCTGCACTCTCACCGCATGGACACGGTCCGCCGCGCCGGCGAGCGCGTAGATGGACCGGACGGCGGGGAACTCGCGCTCGATCGTGTTGGCCGTCCAGTCGCCCGTCGCCGATACCATCAGCAGAGGCCGTGGCGCGATGGTGGCCGCAATCTCCACGTTCGTCGTATCGAGCCGCAGCCCCGGTGGGTTCTCGCAGAGGCAGCCGCCCTGCATGTGCAGCGAGATCATATTGACCGGCGCCGCCACCGCCACGCGGTCGTCCACCGCCGCCAGCAGGAATGTCTGGGTACCGCCGCCGGACTCGCCGGTCACGCCCATCCCGCCGCGGCGGACGTACGGCAGCGTCTCGAGAAAGTCGAGTGACCGGATCGAGTTCCACAACTGGAGCCCGGCGAGGCTCAGGCCCCAGAGGCTCTCGCGCGGCCCGCCAAATGTGTGCGGAAGCTGCCGGCTGTCGTTGTACCCGACCATGTCGTACGTGAAGACGACGAAGCCCTGCCGCGCGAGGTTGATCGCGCGCCCTGGCGCCGACACGAGCGCCGTGTTCTCCAGCCGTCCGTAGGCCCAGTGCCCGTGCGGCGACAGGATGGCCGGAAAGGGGCCTTCCCCGAGGGGTCTGTACAGATTCCCGGTCACGAAAAAGCCGGGCAGGCTCTCGAAGTAGACCTTCGAGACGATGTAGTCGTCGTGCTTCAGATCGCCGGCGATCACCGGACGCAGCGGCGTGCGCTCCGGCATCGGCAGCAGCCCGGCCGAGGCCAGCACATGCTCCCTCAGATACGCCGCGCGACTCTTCCACTGCTCCGCGGACATCTGCGCCGGCGGCGGATACGTCGTCGTATGCGCGCGGAATCCCTGCTCCCGGGCGACGGCGGGGTCGCTCGCCGCCGCCGCACCGAATATCAGCAACGCGACGACGAGCACCGCTCCGAGCCCGGTACGCCGAGCCCGGAGCGTCTCGATCGACGTCATCCCTCCAGCGCCTTGCGGCAGTAGTCCACGCACTTCGCGATTTCCGTCATGCGGTCGGAGCCCTGCGGGATCGGGTACTCGAACTCGATCGTCGCCTGGATGGGCCACTTGTTGTCGCGGATGACGCGCAGCACTTCCACGATCGGCGTATCGCCCTTGCCGAACGCCACGGTCTCGTCCGTGAAGGTCTTGTCCTTGACGTGCAGGTGCGTGATGCGGTCGTGATGCTTCTTGAGGAACGGCACCGGGGACGTCTTGTTCCCGCCGACGAAGTGGCCGATGTCGAGGTTGGCGCCGTTGTGCTTCGCGACCGCGAACGCCTGCTCCCAGATCGCCGGCGTCATCGTCGCATGCCCGTGGAACCCGATCATGATCCGGTGCTTGTCGGCAAACTGCCCGAGCCGTTTCGCGGCCTCGACCTGATCCACCGGCAGCTCGCACGAGATGGCACCGGCACCGACCGCCTTTGCCAGCTCGAAGGCGTAGTCGAGGACCTCGTCGTTGAAGTTCAGGATGTTGTCGAACTTGAGGATCTGGATGAGGACGCCCGCGTCCTCGTACTTCTTGCGGAACTCCTTCGCCTTCGCGAGCGGCGCCGATGTGCGCCACTTGCGGAGGTCCTCGGCCGCCGTCTTCCGTGCGGCCGCCTGTTCCGGCGTCTGCGTACCGCGGCCGGTCCCGGTGAGCAGGGCCTGCGGGACGCCCATGAACTGCTCGACCGGCTGCGAGCGCAGCTCCACGGCGTTCACGCCGAGCTTGACGCAGCCGTCCAGCACGTCGTCGCCGCTCATCAGGTTGTTGCCGAAGTTGTAGGGCACGTTCAGGCCAATCTGAACGCCACGCACCTTCGAGTCGGGTTTGGCCGCCACCGCGCCAAGCACCGACAGCGGACGTCCCATGACGCCAGCGGCCGGCAGGGTCGCGAGAGCGAGTCGTCCCAGTTCACGTCGCGTATACAGCATGCCTTGTCTCCTCGCCGGAAGGGTGAGTCGGATGCGCCAGCGGCGCGTTACTTGTTCAGAACGAACGCGGCGATCGAATTCCCGGCCGCCACGACGACGTACTGCCGTCCGTCGAGCTCGTAGGTGATTGGACCGTTGCTGACGGCGGCGCCGAGCCGCGACGCCCACAGGAACTCACCCGTCGTCGCATTGAGCGCGGTGAAGCCCGCCGAGCCGCCGGTGAAAAGCACGTTGCCGGCCGTGCTGAGGATACCGCTCCGGCCGCCGCTGTCCCACGGATGGCTCCAGCGGATCTTGCCCGTCCGGTAGTCGATGGCCTGCATCATCGACTCCGACCACCCGCCCCGGTCCGTTCCACCCCAGCCCGCCGGCGTGTCGCTCGGGTCGTAGATGTAATACACGCTGAAGGCGCGCGAGGCGTTCACGTAGAACAGCCCGGTCTTCGGACTGAAGCTCGGCGAGAACCAGTTGGTCGCGCCCCCCTGGTTGGGGGAGACGAGCGCGCCGTCAATCTGCGGCATCTTCGCGGGGTTGGGAATCGGCTGGCCGCGCTTGTCGTACCCGAGCGACCAGTTCGTCTTCACGAACTCGGTAGAAACGATGTGCTTTCCGTTTGTCCGGTCGAGCAGGAAGTAATGGCCGTTCCGTGCGGCCTGCGCGATCAGTTTGCGCGGCTGTCCGTCGATGGTGCCGTCGATGAGCACCGCCGTTTCGTTGGAGTCCCAGTCGTGCGTGTCGTGCGGCGAGGTCTGGAAGTACCAGACCATCTTGCCCGTGTCGGCGTTGAGCGCGACGATGGAGCCGGTGAAGAGGTTGTCGCCGGCGCGGTTCTTATGGGCCATGACCGGCTGGGGGTTGCCGGTGGTGACGTAAATGAGGTTGAGTGCCGGGTCGTAGGTGACCGGCTGCCACGTCATCCCACCGCCATGCTTCGCGGCGTTCGCGTTGGGCCAGGTGTCGGAGCCGGGCTCGTCGGCGCTCTGCGGCACCGAGTACCAGCGCCACTTCCGTTCGCCCGTCGCCGCGTCGTGGGCCTCGAGGTAGCCCGGGTTGTCCATGTCGTCGCCGCTGACGCCGGTGATGACCTTCGTGCCGATCACGACCGGGGCGACCGAGCCGTAGTAGAACAGGTCCATGTCGCAGATGACCTTGTTCCAGCGTTCCTTCCCGGTCTTCATCTCGAGCGCGACGAGGTGGCAGTCCGGGGTTTCGAAGTAGACCGTGTCGTCGAGCGCTCCCATGCCGCGGTTGGAGAGGTGGTTGCCCCCCTTCGACGCCCAGACGTAGTGCCAGAGCTCGCGCCCCGTGCGGGCCTCGATCGCGTAGGCGTTGTCCTGCGTCGAGAGATAGAGGACGCCATCGATCAGGAGCGGCGTGGCCTTGACGGCCAGGGCCGGGCCGGTGAGCGGCCGGATCCACGCGAGGCTCAGCGCCTTGACGTTCGCGTCGGTGATGTGCGCGAGGGGGCTGAACCGGCGCCCTGAATAGTCGCCGTTGTACGTGGGCCAGGCATCGGGGCCTGGTGTCAGAAGTTTCGCCGGGTCCAGGCCGCCCTGCGCGGCGACTCCTGCAATCGACAGCACGGCAGCGGCAGCGGCCGCGAAAAGGCGCTTCACTTCATCGTCTCCAGGTAGGCCACGAGGTCGTGGATGTCCTTGTCGGTGATGCGATCGAGCAGTTCGTGGTGCGCCTTGAGGGGATCGCTCTTGACGATCTTCATTCCGGGCGTCCGCCGGACGACCCGGATGGAGCCCGAGGCGTCGCGCAATGTCACGAACAGGTCGTCCATCTCGACGAGGGTGCCTGTCTGCGCCGGACCGGACGGCGGCGTGAGCGTCACGGTGACGGCCGTCGCGCTCGTGGCGGCCGTGGCGCCTGTGGCGGCGCCTCGCCCGCCACGCCCGCCGCGTCCGCCAGGAAACAGCATGCGTTGCTGCACGTCCACCGGGCCCGACAACCGCGACGAGATGCCCGCGAGGCTGCGCGTGGTCGCCGTGTGGCAGGTGGCGCAGCCACCGGCGCCGTTGAAGTAGACCGCGCCGGCCGCCGGGTCTCCGGTGAGGATGTTGCCTTCTTTGAAGACGTCCGAGCCGCGCAGCGTGTCTTCGATGCGCTGGCGGAGGAAGTGGGTCAGGTCCACGACCTGCGCCTCCGTGAACGAGGCGCTCGGGGTTCCGCTCTGCGTGGGATGGCCCTTCTTGAGGAACGGACCGAGCTGGCTGCCGTACCGATCCTTCAGCACGACGAGGGACCGCAGCAGGCTCGGGGTCGTATCGCTGCCGCGCGCCTGCGCGCCGTGGCAGGTGATGCACTCGGCCGCCCAGACCTTCCGCGCGCGGTCGGCCGCTGCGGGGTCTACGACCGGGCGGTCGGCGGGCCCGACGCCTGCGCGAGGCATGTTGGGCCGCGGCGCTGGCGCCGGCGCCTGCGCCGACACGTGGGCGATCCACGCGGCGGCCACCGTGGCGGCACCCATCCATCGTTTCAAGCGATAATTCATGCGGGACCTGCGCTATCCGTCCTGGCGGGCACGACGCCCGCGGCTCACGGCGGCCATTCTACAGCGGCCCGCCTCATTTCAGGCGTCAGACCGGAAACGCCTCGGGCTTTCCGGCGGCGAGCTCCTCGACCCGGCGACCATCCGGCGTTCACTCGGAAGGCGACAGATACATGATCCTGACGCGACCCCGTCTCGTGGCGCTCCTCATCGCGGCAACGGCCGCAACCACCTACGCCTTTCAGGGCCGGCCCTGGCCCCCGGGGCTTCAGACCGTGCCGGCCGATTCGCCGGTGCTCTCGCCGGAGGCGTCGATGCAGACGTTCTTCATGCCGCCCGGCTATCGCGTCGAGCTCGTCGCCAGCGAGCCGATGATCGAAGAGCCGATCGCCATCGACTGGGACCCCGAGGGGCGCCTGTGGGTGATCGAACAGCGCGGCTATATGCGCGACCTGACCGCCACCGACGAACGTGCGCCGATCGGCCGCGTCAGCGTCCTCGAAGACACGGACGGCGACGGGAAGATGGACAAGAAGACCGTCTTCCTCGACGGCCTCGTGCAACCCCGAGCCCTCAAGGTCCTCGACCGCGGGGTTCTCGTCGGCGAGCCCCCCAACCTCTGGCTCGCGCGCGACACGAACGGCGATCTGGTCTCGGACACGAAGGAGCTCGTCGTCGATACCTACGGCACCGCCATGGCCAATGTCGAGCACAACGCCAACAGCCTGACCTGGGCGCTCGACAACTGGATCTACACGGCAGAGCACAACGGCTACCTTCGGCTGAAACACGGCAAGTTCGACTATCAGCCGACGCTCGCGCGCGGGCAGTGGGGCGCGAGCCAGGACGACGCGGGGCGGATTTATCGGAATACGAACGAGCAGGCGCTGTTCGTCGATCTGCTGCCGGCGCGCTACTTCATGCGCAATCCCAGCCTGCTGCGCACTCGCGGCAGCTACGAGTCACTCCAGAGCCCCGAGATCAATCGTGTGTGGCCCGTGCGGCCGACGCCCGGCGTCAACCGGGGCTATCAGGACGGCATCCTCCAGCCTGACGGCCGGCTCGTGCGCTTCACCGCGGTCTGTTCGCCCACCGTCTATCGGGGGGATCGCCTGCCGGCCGATCTGTATGGCAACGTGTTTCTTGCCGAGCCCGCCGGTAACCTGGTCAGCCGGCTGATCGTGGAAGACGATGGGACGACGCTGCGGTCGAAGAAGGCGTACGAGGGCGCGGAGTTCCTGGCTTCGACCGACGAGCGATTCCGTCCGGTGTACCTCTCGAGCGCCCCCGACGGCACGCTCTACATCGTCGATGCCTACCACGGGATCATCCAGCACAAAGGGTTCATCACCGAATACCTCCGGGACCAGATTGTGTCGCGCAAGCTCGATCGGCCGAGCGGGTACGGACGGATTTACCGGGTGGTGCACGACGGCACGAAGCGCGACGCGCGTCCGGCGCTGTCGAAGCGGAGCGCACCCCAGCTCGTCGAGGTGCTGGCGCATCCGAATGGCTGGTGGCGCGACACGGCGCAGCGGCTGCTCGTCGAGCGCGGGGATCGGTCCGTGGCGGCGGCGCTGACCAGACAGGCCGTGGGGGCGCGGGACTGGCGAACGCGGCTCCATGCCCTCTGGACGCTCGATGGCATCGACGCGATCGAGCCGGCGACGGTGACGCGTGCGCTGCAGGATCCGTCGCGGGACGTCCGGGTCTCGGCGCTGCAGTTGTCGGAGCGCTGGCTCGGCACGGACGGGAACGCGATGCAGGCGGCAGTTCTCGCGAAGGTTGACGACACCGACTGGGCGGTGCGGCATCAGCTCGCGGCCACGATTGGCGCGCTGCCGGCCGGGGCGTCCGCGAGAGACACGACGGCCGTCACGCTCCTCGAGCGCTTCGGCACCGATCCGCTGACGGTGGATGCGGTCGCCAGTGGCCTGGCGGGGCGCGAGAGCGCGGTACTGCTCCGGCTGCTGCAGGCCCCCGAGGCGACACCGCAACGAACCGCGGCGGTCACCGTCCTTGCGGCCACGGTCATCAGGGGTGCGAGGGACGCGTCGGTGCAAGAGGTGCTGGGGTGGGCCGCAGACGCCGGCAGGCCAGCGTGGCAGCGGCAGGCGCTGATTGGGGGCGCCGAGGCTGCACTGCTGGGGGCGCCGCTCCCGGGGAACCCGCCTCCGCGGCCCGCGGCAGCGACCGCCGCCGCGCCCGGC
>JANPJN010000851.1:0-3994 GCA_031425515.1 Acidobacteriota bacterium
CCGGGCGCCCACCAGGCGGTCTGCGAGCGCGATGCGTGTCTCGATGCTGACCTGGCTGTCGAGCAGCGGCACCAGCACGCGCCGGAGATCGGGCGTCAGCACATTGTCCAGGAACTCGAGCGCGTTCGCGCGCACGAGCGGACTGGCGGACCGGATCCCCACATAGGCGTCGTGCAGGCCGGGGCCCGCGAACAGCAACGACATCAGCCGGAAAATCCGTTCCAGCTCCTGGTCCATCGTCTGGCGCAACGCCCGCAGAGTGACATCGTCGGCCTCGAGACGCGCGCCGAGCGGGCCCAGCACCTGGTAGGAGCGGTAATGGCCGGCGATCTCCGCCGCGAGCAGCAATTCAATCAACTGGCGATCGACCGGGACTTCCGGGTGCGCCTGATGGAGCTTGTTGACCGAGGCCACGACGCGATGCCGCAGCATGGCGTCAGGCTGCAGCAGACCGTCGACCAGCACCTGCAGGGCCCGCGGCGTGCCGATGCGCACGAGCACGCCCGGGAGTTCGCGCTTGACCGCCAGCGAACCGCCGGGCTCGTGCAGCAGGACGTCAATCGACGACACGACGGGATCACCATGACGCGCGAGCGACGCCGCGGCGTTGCCCGAGAGCTCCGGGCGCGACAACGCCGCCAGCAGCAGCGGCACGAAGGCGTGCGAACCGCCTCCCGCCGCGAGTACCGCTTCGCGAGCCACGGCTTCGTCCGGGTCGTCCATCAGCGCAGTGAGGATGTCCGGGAAGGCGTCCGGCGCCAGTGCGAGCACGCGCGCGGCCTGCCGGCGATCGGGCTGGCCAGGCTCACCTGGCGAGCGAGCCATCGCCTCGAGGATGACGCGTGCAGCCTCGAGGTTCTGCGAGGGGCCCGGCGAGGCGAGAAAGGCCGCCAGCCCCGCGCGAATGGAGAAATCCTCGAAGTCTCCCATCTCCTGGAGCTGTGCGATGGGATCCGCGCCAAGCTCGCGCGTCACGAACAGGAGCGCCTCCGTGCGCACGTTGAGGTCCGGGTCGCGAAGGAGCCTGGTGGCATCGGCGGCAATCGTCCGGTCGCGTGACGCGGCGAGCAGCGCGAGCGCGCGGCGGCGAATCTCCGCCTCCTCGTGGTCGAGCAGCCCGAGGAGCCCTGCACGGAGCTCACCCGTCGCGCGCCCTTCGAGCGCGGCGAGAGCCCCGCGGATCTCGGGGGCATTCCCGGTGGCCAGGGCTGCCGCCAGGGCGGCGGCGGGGCCGCCCGGCTCGTCGGGAACGTCGTGCTCGGCGGCAACGCGGTGTCGATGAATGCTGTCCTGGATCGTGCGGACGTACTCGGCGCGCAGCCGTGAGGCCACGGCAATCCAGGTCGCGATGAGCGCGAGGTTGACGGCCGCCGTGCCCCGCAACCCGAGCCCCAGGCCGCTGAACATCAGAAATCCGCCCGTCGCGCAGCCGAGCAGGACGGCCCCGACGGCATCGGCGGCGCGGCTCACGACGATGTCGATCGTGCTCTTCACCCGCCCGCGCTGCCCGGGCGCCAGAGGCAGATACAGGAGCTCGTACGCGGACTTGTCGAGCGAGAAACGGAAACCCTGGTCCAGCGCGTTGGTCACGAGCACCGGCCAGAACATCGGGAGGAGCAGGATGACGGCGCTGCCCGCTCCGAGCATCAGCGGCAGCAGGAGGATCGCGACCGCCGCGCCGAAGCGCCGGAGCAGCGGGCGGGCGACGGCGAGCTGCACGACGAGCGCCGTGGCCCCGAGCGCGAAGTTGAACGTGCCGAAGAACTCCGTCAGGGCGTCCACCCGTCCGCCGAAACGGGCGTCCGCGACGAGGCTCAACTGGAAAGCGGTCCACTGGGTCGACACGGCCACCAGGAAGACCAGCGCCGACAACAGCCGGAGGTACGGGCTCCGTCCGATGAGCGCGAGGCTTTCCGAAAACGGATGGGCCGTTCGCCGCGGCGGGCCCGGAGGGCCGGGCCGGCGCAGCCTGACGGCGCCGATCGCCACGAGGCCGGCGGCCACCAGGATCAGGGCGGCCAGCACCAGCATCATGTTCACCGTGCCGCCGACGGGGCCCACGAGAAACCGCGCGAGCAGGCCTGCGCCAATCGCGCCGACCGACGCACCGGCGCCGATCACTCCGAACAGCCGGCGCGCCTGTCGCGTGTCGAACAGCGCGCTCGTAAACGTCCACGCCTGCACGGGCGCAATCACGCCGAAGCAGTTCACCCAGACGTAGAACATGCCGGGCAGGAGCCAGCCGATCGTCCCGCGCGCGGGCTCGCCTGCGCGCTGCGCGTGGAACGCAAACCAGAACATCACCGCATTGCTGCTGAACACCACCAGCGTGCCGATCGTGACGATGCGGGATCCGAGGCGGGCGGTGAGGCGGGAGTAGACCGGCACGAACAGCGACAGCACCAGCGGGACGGCCGCGTACGCGTAGACCAGGGCGTACGGACCGTGCTGGGCGAGAAAGAGGCTGTTGCGGATCGGCTTGGCCAGCAGAAAGGCGGCGACCACCACGGCGACGTAGAGAAACGAGATCAGTACGCGCAGGCCCTCGCCCGCGCGCACGTCGAACAGGCGCCGGATCCACGGAAGCATCGAGTGCCCTGGAGTTTACTTCAGCTGACGCTTGTCTTAGGCTTGCCGGATGCTCCAGCGCCTCCTGTCGCCAATCGCAGAAGTCCGTAAGGAGGAAGGCTTTACCGCCCTCCTGATGTTCACGTACTCCTGCCTCGCGATGACCGCCTATAACGCCATCAAACCGCTGACGCGATCGAAGTTCATCTCCAACCTCGGCGCCGACAATCTCCCCTACGTACTCCTCGGCGCGGGGCTTCTCATCGGCGTGCTCATGACCGGCTACGCCTGGCTGATGGCCCGTCTGCCGCGGCGGTGGGCGCTCCCCATCACGCAGGCCGGCATGGCCGGGGTGCTGCTGATCTTCTGGTTCCTGTTCCGGACGAACGCATCGTGGGTGTCGGTGGCGTTCTACGTCGCGGGCCTGCTCCTCGGCGTGCTGCTCATCAGCC
This sequence comes from Acidobacteriota bacterium, assembly GCA_031425515.1. Lineage (GTDB taxonomy): Bacteria > Acidobacteriota > Vicinamibacteria > Vicinamibacterales > 2-12-FULL-66-21 > JALZOC01. The sequence goes on from JANPJN010000851.1 coordinate 3,021, forward strand.
AGTTCTGGACGCTCGCGAACGTGGTGTACGACCCGCGGCAGGCCAAACGGCTCTTCGGATTCATCGGCGGCGGGGCGCCGCTCGGCGGGATTGCCGGGTCCGCGCTCGCCTCCTACGCCTCGCAGATCGGATCGGTGAACCTCATTCTCCCGAGCGCCGCGCTGATGCTGATCTGCGCGGGCCTCGTCGCGCTGATCATCCGCCGCGAGCGCGTCGAAGCGGACCCGGTCGCTGGCGTGCGGCAGGAGAAAGGCGTCAGCGCCACCGAGGCCTTCGCGCTCCTGCGCGAGTCGAAGCACCTGCAGATCATCGCGCTCGTCATCAGTTTCGCCGCCGTGGGCGCCGCCATCATCGAACAGCAACTGAACATGGCCGCACAGGCCGCGAAGGGCGCGGGCGCCACCGACTCGATCACGGAGTTCCTCGCCCAGGTCGGGCTCTGGACCTCCTCAATCGGCTTCGTCATCCAGGTGTGGCTCACGAGCCGCATCCATCGCTACCTGGGGATCGGTTTCGCGCTGATGGTCCTTCCGGTCAGCCTCGGCTCGACGGCGATCGTCATGCTGCTGAACGCGGCGCTCTGGGCCCCTGGCCTGGCGCGCGTCCTCGATCAGTCCCTGCGGTACACGGTGGACAAGACCACGCGCGAGATCCTGTTCCTGCCGCTGCCCGCGCAGCTCAAGCTGAAGGCGAAGTCGTTCGTCGACGTCACGGTCGATCGCATCGCGAAGGCGGCCGGCGCCCTCGTGCTGCTCGTGCTCGTCAAGCCCTGGGGCCTGCATCTCGACTGGCAGCGACTGAGCTACGCCAGCCTCGCCGTCACGGGCCTGTGGATGTTCATGGCTCTCCGGGCGCGGAAGGGCTACCTCACCGCGTTCCGCCAGAGCATCGAGCGCCACGAGGTCGTGCTCGAGGACGTCCGTCTGAGCCGCGGCGATCTGTCCACGGTCGAAACGCTGGTCCAGGAGCTCTCG
>JANPJN010000852.1:0-1581 GCA_031425515.1 Acidobacteriota bacterium
GCCGCGGCCCTCGGGATCCCGACCGACATAGACCCCGCCCTCGACGTGCTGCTGGCCGGGCACGTCCGCCAGGTCGATCTGGGCTCGGTCAACGGACGGCTCTTCGCCAACATCTCCGGAGGCGGGTTCTTCGCGGAGGTCTCCGAGTCTGTCACGACCGAGATGAAGTCCGTGGCGGGCCGGCTCGCCTACCTCGTCGGCGGCGCTCAGGTGCTGATGGATTTCACACCCGTCCAGGCGTCGGTACGGGTCGATCCCGGCGATCTGCAGCTCGCGACAAGCGTCTACGCGTTTGCCGTCTGCAACGCACAGCTCTTCGGCGGGGGCAAGCTCATCGCGCCGCACGCGGTGCTCGACGACGGGCTGCTCGACCTCTGCATCATCGAGGCGATGCCCACGCTCGCCTTCGTCGCGCTCCTGCGCGAGGTCGCACGCGGCACCCACGTGGACGATCCGCGCGTCCGCTACGTCCGCGGCGCGCGCATCGATCTGACGTTCGACCAGACTGTCAACATCAATACCGACGGAGAAGTGCTCGAGGTCTCGTCCTGCGAGTACCGCGTGCTGCCACACGCCGCACGGTTCTTCGCGGCCCAGGCGTCGTAAGGCGGGCGCGCCCCGCACGTTTGTCCGTCTGGCTGTAAAGCTGAGCTCATCTGAGCTCGCCCTCCCACCTTCCACACCAAATCCAATCTCCCGACTGGCGCGTAGGACAGGAGGAAGAGGCGGCTCCTGTGTGCCGATATTTCTCGAGGAGGCAGAGTGAGATCAGTGGTAGTGGCCGCGACGTTCGCGGTGTTGGTCGTGGCCGGGCCGCGGGTTGCCACCGCGCAGGACTGGACGGGCTTCTACGCGGGAGGCACCATCGGCGGAGCGCTCCAGAGCGAAGACGACTCCGAGCGCGTCGAATTCGACACGAATCTGGACGGCACGTTCGGCGACATCGTCCGCACAGCCGCGGGGGTGGACGCCTTCGGGCCAGGATTCTGCGGCGGTCTCGCCGTCGGGCCGACGGCAGTGGCCGGCTGCACGGACGACGAGGAGGGCGTCGACTTCGGCGGACGCGTCGGCTACGACCGTCAGGTCGGTCCCCTGGTCCTCGGCGCCCTTGTTGACGTATCCAGGTCAGACGTGACCGACAGCGTCACGGCCTTCAGCGTGACCCCGGCCTTCTATTCGTTCACGCGGAAGCTGAACTACGTCGCAGGCCTCAGGGGGCGCGTGGGTGTCGGTGCGGGCCGCGTGCTGCTCTACGGAACAGGCGGCGCGGCCGTCGGCGACATCGAACAGCGGTTCACCACGAGCAACGGTGTCAATACGTTCGTTCCCACTGATGACGACATGGGAGACGCCGACGGCGGGGACAGTAAGCAGGTCTGGGGCTACCAGGCAGGCGGCGGTCTCGAAATCAAGGTTGGGGACCGCTGGAGCCTGGCGGGTGAATATCTGTTCTCGAGCCTCGACAACCGCGACGACTCCGCGATTCGAGCCAGGGGCCCGGCCCCGGCCACCAATCCGTTCATCCTCACAAATCCTGGCGGGACCGACTTCCGCCGCAGCGAGGCGTTCGAGTTCCAGACC
>JANPJN010000853.1:0-3316 GCA_031425515.1 Acidobacteriota bacterium
GAGGTGGAGGGGCGCACGAGCCGCGCCACCGGATTGAGCACCATGAAACTGAAGGGATACGAGATCGTGACGCGCGAGGCGGTGGCCGGCCCGACCGCGACGTTGCGCAGGATGGCGGGGTCGACCGCCGTGAGCCCGCCGTCCGTGAGATACGTGCGCACGACCGTGGTGACCTGCGCGTCGGTGTAGCCGGGCAGCACGGCGATCCGGGCTCCCTCGCGAGCCGCGTTGGTCAGCACCTGCTGGACCTGGTAGGCCCGTCCGAACTCGAAGATTCCGACCGAGACGAGCAGGATGAGCGGCAGCGTGATGGCCGTCTCGAGCAGCGCCGCGCCCTTCTGGTTCCGGAGTCTCGTGGTCATGTCGTTACCTGGTCTCTCGTCTTTCGTTCCGTGCGGCTATCCAACGAGCGCGGCGGCAATCGTGCCGACCGCGATGGCCGGCCCGTAGGCGAACCGGCTGGCCGGGGCGGCGCCCCGCAGCTCACGGGGCAGGGCCCCGGGAGCGGCGATGAGCCGGCCCGTGCCCGCCAGCGTGGTCTGCAGCCTGCGCCGCTGGAGGGCCACGACAAGCGCCAGCATTCCGCCGGCGATGGCCGTGAAGAGAAAGGCGTTCACGATGTGGTGCACGCCGAGAATCGAACCCGCGCCGGCCATCAGCTTCACGTCGCCGGCGCCCGTGGCGCCGAGGAGGTGGCCTGGCATCATGAGGACCAGGCCGACGACGAGCCCGGCCAGCGATGCGGCGGTCGAGACGCCGCTCAGGCCCGCGGCCGCGAGCCCGAGCCCGGTGGCCGCCATGGCGGCCGTGAGCTGGTTCGGGATCCTCCGCGAGCGAAGATCGATGATCGTGGCGGCGACCGCGCCGATGGCGAGCGCCGCGAAAGCCGTGTTAGACACTGGCGGCCGCGATGGCGTTCCAGAACACGCCCGTGATGGTGTTGCCGACCGTGGTGACGGCGCCGAGCGCGATGAGGGCGATCAGCGCGACCAGCACGCTGTACTCCAACAGATCCTGTCCGTCCGAGGAGCGGCGCACCCCGGCGATCTTCCTGAGCACGGCGACGGCGACTTGCGACTGCATGGTGATTGCTCCTCCCTGGTCCTGACGTCCGATGAGAAGTCGAGGACGGTGCGGGACCGTGAGGCCACGCACCGTCCGTAGGGACACGACTACGCCGCTGCGCTGAGCGCGTTCGCGATGTTGGTGAAGATCGTGTTCACCGCACCGCCGGCGAGGCCGACCGCGCCAATCGCGATGAGCGCGATGAGCGCCACGAGCAACGCGTACTCGAGCAGGTCCTGACCTTCTTCGTTGCGCGCGAATGACTTGACGTAGGCTGCAAACTGATTCATGAAATCCTCCCGGGGATGTGCACCGCGTTCTGCGGTGCGAATGTGCGGCGCGGCCGCATGTTGTTGACTTGGGCGGTGACTTACCGCGCCACGGCCGGGATATCCGCAACGGCTGTGCCACCGCTCGTCGTGCCGGCGTGCAGAGACGTGCAAGTCGTTCACTCTGAAGCGGTTTGGCAGCGGTAAGGGCGGCGTGCCGTCGATGGCGGACGGCGGCCGAAGCGGGGGGCCGGCTCGTCACTTTCGTAAGCGCCGCCGCGTTTTTCGTGAGGCGTCTGCCTGGCGGTTGGGAGCGATGGCCGCGCGGTCTTTCCTTATGCGCGACTTTTACGGGCATCCCCGTGCGAAGAGCGATGGATGGCGCCGCGGCACGGGCCTTGCGAATGGGACGTTCGAGCCAGTCCTATGAAACTCGCAGTCCGACAGAGCGTTGCGTCTGTAGCCGTCTTCTCCGCCGTCCTGCTGATGCTGGTGTCGGTGGACGATCGCGTGCGCGATCGTTTCGGCGAGCTGGCGTCGGGGAGCACCGGGTCCTGGACCGGCAGACTCGGGGAGCTGACGAGCGCGCTGATCTCGGCCGCGCGCCATCAGAGCATCGAGAACGCCCCGCTGCTCGTCTTCGCGGTCGTCGGCGCCGTGCTCGTTGTGTTCATGGTGAAGTCGTGAGCCCCGGCGAGACGCAGACGGCCCTCGTCCTCGCGGTGGAACCGGATCAACAACAGGCACAGGTGCTCGCCCGGGTCATCCGCCAGCGCGTGAAGGCCGACCTCCTGGTCGTCGACTCGCGGGATGCCGCGATCGCCGCGCTCAGCGCGCGCGTACCGGATGTCATCCTCTTGACGGCGCTGCTCTCGCCACGCGACGAGGACGAGATGGTCGCGCACCTCCGCAGCCTTCCCGGGGCGGACCACGTGCAGACCCACACCATCCCGCAGCTCGCCTCGGGACCGGTGGGAGTGGCGGCGCCCGCGGCGGCCGGCGGCCTCCTCTCGAAGTTCCGTCGCAAGAAGGAGGCGGAGCCGATCCAGGGCTGCGACCCCGCGCTCTTCGCTGACGAGGTCAGCACGTTCCTCGCGCGGGCCGCCGAGCTGAAGTCCCACTCGGGCTCCGCCCTGATCACGCGCGCGTCGCACGTGGATGCAATCACCCATCTTGAAGAGGCGCACACGGAGCCCGTCGGCGAGGCGGCCGACACGTCCTCGTCATGGGCATCCCCCTTCGAGTGGCGGCGGGCGGAGTCGGACGCGGAAACGCCCGCGCCGGCCCAGGAGGGCGGTGAGCGCCAGGCCGGGGCCCCGCCGGTGGTCGCTGTCGAGGAGCCCGCGATCGACACCGCCGGTCGAAAGGCCGGCAAGGCGCAGCGGAAGCGAGAAGAGGCAGCCGAGCACGCCCGCGCGGCCGAGGCCGCTGCGGAACGCCTGCGGGTCGAGACTGAGGCGGAGCGCACGCGAATGGAGGCGGAAGTCGAGGCCCAGCGCGCGCTGATCGCGGCGGAGGTCGAGGCCGCAGCGGAACGTGCCCGACAGGACGCTGAGGCGGAGGTCGACCGCGTTCGACTGCAGGCCGAGGCGGAAGCGGAAGCCGAGCGTACGAGACTGCAGCGCGCGGCCGACGCCGAGCGCGAGCAACTTCGTCTCGAGGCCGAAGCACAGGCCCAGCGCGAGCGGCTTCGTCTCGAGGCCGAGGCACAGGCCCAGCGCGAGCGGCTTCGTCTCGAGGCCGAAGCACAGGCCGAGCGCGAACGGAGGCGCTTCGAGGAGATGGCCGCCGCGGAACGCGAACGCGCCCGGCGCGCGGAAGAAGAGCGGGAGCGTCTGGCCCGCGAAGCGGAGGCCCTCAAGGCGCAGCTGGCGCGCGAAGCGGAGGCGGCCGCCGAAAAGGAGCGCCTTCGGCTCGAGGCCGAGGCCGCCGCGAGCCGCGAGCGCGCGCGGCTCGAAGCCCTGGCCGAGGCCGAACGCGCA
>JANPJN010000854.1:0-2183 GCA_031425515.1 Acidobacteriota bacterium
TGTAGACCGCCTGCCCGCGCTGCATGAGGAAGCCGCGGCCGCGCTCCTCGTAGATCATCCCGGTGTACTGGTTGGCGAAGTCGATGTCGGCCTGGTAGCCCTTGAGGACCCACTTGCCGACGTCCGGCAGCTCGACGCTCCGGTACTGGATCCCGCTGTTGGTGCCGCTGATGCGGAACTCGACCTTCAGCTCGAAGTCCTTGACGACGCCGCCGCGCCAGATCAGGAAGCTGTTGGTCTTGACGACCTTCTCCGGTGTGGTCTCGCCGGTGATCACGCCGTTCTCCGCCCGCCAGAACGTCGTGTCGCCGTCCCATCCGGCGAGGCTCTTTCCGTCGAAGATGGAGACGAACCCTTCAGCGTTATCCGGTTCGTACTCGGGGTAGACGCCGCCGCCGCGCCCCTGGGCCTGCACGGCGGGTGTCGCGGCAGGTGCCGCTCCGCGCCCGCCGCCCGATGGCGCCGGGGCTTGCGCCCGGAGGCCCGGGCCGGCCGCAAACGCCGCCGCCATTGCCGCGCCGCACAGAAGCCCTCGTCCGCCGACCGTCATCCAGCGTGCGCTCATGAGCCCTCGCCTCTCTTCCACCAATCCGGAACCGGACCCGAAGCCTGAACCCGGCACCGATTGCCCCCACCCCGCCTCCGCGAGTAACCTATCGCGTTCGCGGCGCTGCATGATACCGCAGCTCAACCCTTGACCGGGGCAGGCGCGCCCCTGAGGAGATCCCGTTCGATGTCAGACCAGTACTCGCCCCGTCCCGAGCACAAGTTCTCCTTCGGCCTCTGGACCGTCAGCAACCGCGGCCGGGACCCGTTCGGCGAAGCGGTCAGGCCCGAGCTCTCCCCCGTGGATGCCGTGGCGATGCTCGGCGAGGTCGGTGCGTGGGGCGTGAACCTGCACGACAACGACCTCGTCCCGATCGATGCCACGCCCTCCGAGCGCGATCGGATCGTCAAGGACTTCAAGGCGGCCTGCGCGCGCCACCGCGTGGTCGTGCCGATGGCCACGGTCAACTTGTTCTACGACTCGGTCTTCAGGGACGGCGCCTTCACCGCCAACGACCCGGCGGTGCGCGCCTACGCGATTCAAAAGACGATGCGGGCGATGGACCTCGGGGCGGAGCTCGGGGCGAAGACGTTCGTGCTCTGGGGGGGACGTGAAGGGGTCGAGACCGACGCGTGCCGGCGCCCGGATGAAGCGGTCAAGCGGCTTCGCGAAGGGATCAACTACCTGGTGCGCTACTCGATCGACAAGAAGTACGGCTATCGCTTCGCGATGGAGGCCAAGCCGAACGAGCCGCGCGGCGACATCTACATGGCGACGACCGGCGCGTATCTCGGCCTGATCCCGACGCTCGAGCACCCGGAGCTCGTCGGCGTAAACCCCGAGGTCGCGCACGAGACGATGGCGGGGCTCAATTTCCTGCATGCCGTCGCGCAGGCGCAGGAGGCGGGGAAGCTGTTCCACATCGACCTCAACGATCAGGTGCCGGGCCGCTACGATCAGGATTTCCGCTTCGGGTCGGCGAACATCAAGGCCGCCTTCTTCCTCGTCAAGTTCCTCGAGGAGTGCGGCTACGACGGCCCCCGGCATTTCGACGCTCACGCGTATCGCACGGAGGATTACGACGGCGTCCGCGACTTCGCGCGCGGCTGCATGCGCACGTACCTGATCCTGAAGGAGCGGGCCAAGCGCTGGACCGCCGACCACGAGATACAGACCCTCATGAAGGAGCTCGGAGTGGCGGCGCCAGGCCTCCCCGCTGTCGGGGAGTATTCGACGGCCGGCGGCGGCACGCTGCTCGACCATACGTTCGACCGCGTGAAGATTGCCAGCCGCGGCCTCGGCTACGAGCGGCTCGATCAGCTGACGATCGAAGTGCTGCTGGGGGTGAGGTGAGGGACAGCTGTCAGCTATCAGCCGTCAGCTCTCAGCCGAGTGAGCGCCTGCATGCCGATGCGCTGGCTGACAACCGGCGCGGAACGCTGAAAGCTGAGAGCTGAACCATGCCTGTCCTTGGAATTGACGTCGGAACGAGCGGATCGCGCGCGCTGCTGCTGTCGGAAGACGGACGGCTGATCGGATCGAGCACGGCGGATCATGCGCCGTTCCGCTCGCCGCAGGCAGCCTGGGCCGAGCAGGATCCAGACGACTGGTGGCGCGCCTCGCAGGAAGCGGTGGG
>JANPJN010000855.1:0-1988 GCA_031425515.1 Acidobacteriota bacterium
GTCGGCCGCCCGTTGCCCAGGTTGTAGCGGCCGGACGCGCCGCCCTTTCGCAGCGTCTCGAGCGCGAGCACGTGCGCGGCGGCGAGATCCGTCACGTGGACGTAGTCACGCAGGCACGTCCCGTCTGGCGTGTCGTAGTCGTCGCCAAAGACCTGGAAGGTGCCGCGCCCGAGCGCCGCGTCGATCGCGCGAGGGATGAGGTGCAGCTCCGGGGCGTGGTCCTCCCCCAGCTCTCCGTCCGGATCCGCGCCCGCGGCATTGAAATAGCGGAGCGTGATCGAGCGCAGTCCGTACGCCGTGTCGTAGTGCGGCAGGGCGTGCTCGATCGCCAGCTTCGTCTGGCCGTAGGCGTTGATGGGCGCCTTCGGGTGCTCCTCCGTAATCGGCGTCTCGATCGGGTTGCCAAACACGGCGGCGGTGGACGAGAACACCAGGTGGTTGACCTGCTCGGCGACCATCGCATCGAGCACCGAGAGCGCGCCGATCACGTTGTTGCGGTAGTACGCGGCAGGGTCGCGCACGGAATCGCCGACCGACAGCCACGCGGCGAAGTGCAGCACCGCATCCACGCCGTGTTCGCGAATCGAGGCGCGCAGCCGGTCGGTATCGTGGATGTCGCCATCGACGACCGCTGCCGCATGCGCCGTGGCTTCGGGGTGCCCCGCCGACATGTCGTCGTACACCACCACCCGGGCGCCCGACGCGGCCAGCGCCTTGACGGCATGGCTGCCGATGTAGCCCGCGCCGCCCGTCACCAGCACGCTGATCATGGTCGTCCTATGGAGACGTACGTGAAGCCGTGAGCGCGGATCTGCTCAGGATTGTAAAGGTTCCGGCCGTCAAAAATCACGGGGGTCCTGAGCAGCTTGCGCATCCGGACGAAGTCGGGCTCGCGGAACTCGTTCCATTCGGTGACGATGACGAGCGCGTCGGCGCCGGTGAGCGCGGCGTAGCCGTTTTCGGCGTAGGTGATCTTCGAACCGAAGATGCGCTTGGCCACCACCATGGCCTCGGGATCGTACGCCTGCACCGCCGCGCCGGCTTCGAGCATGCCGTTGATGAGCGGCACGGCGGGGGCCTCCCGCATATCGTCGGTTCGCGGCTTGAAGGCCAGCCCCCAGACCGCGATCCGCTTGCCCGCCAGCGAGCCGAAGTGCGTCTTCAACTTAGTCAGCAGCCGCAGCTTCTGCCGTTCGTTGACCGCTTCGACCGCATCGAGGATCGCGAAATCGTAGTGCTTCGCCGCCGCGAAGCTCAGCATCGCCTTGACGTCCTTGGGAAAGCAGCTGCCCCCATAGCCCACGCCGGGAAAGAGAAACGACGGGCCGATCCGGCGATCCGCCGCGACCGCGCGCCGGACCTGGTCCACGTCGGCGCCGACCGCTTCGCAGACGTTCGCCACTTCGTTCATGAACGAGATCCGCGTGGCCAGCATGGCGTTCGCCGCGTACTTGCAGAGCTCGGCGCTGGCGCAGTCCATCAGCATGATCGGGGCGCCCGTGCGCGTGAACGGGGCGTACAGCTCCTTCATGAGCGCGGCGGCGCGCGGATCCTCGGCGCCGATCACCACGCGGTCGGGCTTCATGAAGTCTTCGATCGCCGCTCCCTGCTTGAGGAACTCCGGATTGCTGACGACGCTGAACGGGTGGGTCGTTTCGCGGCGGACGACGTCGCGGACCATGGCGGCGGTGCCGACCGGCACCGTGCTCTTGTTGACGATGACCTTGTAACCGTTCATCGCGCGGGCGGTGTCGCGCGCCACGGCCAGCACGTGCTGGAGGTCGGCGGATCCGTCCTCGCCGGTGGGCGTGCCGACGGCGATGAAGACGATCTGGGCGCTGCGGACGCCGCGCTCGAGCGAGGTGGTGAAGGTCAGGCGCTTCTCGGCCCGGTTCCGGCGCACGACCTCCTCGAGGCCCGGCTCGTAGATGGGAATCTTGCCGCGCTGCAGCAGCTTGTCCTTCGCGGGATCCTTGTCGATGCAAACC
>JANPJN010000856.1:0-3193 GCA_031425515.1 Acidobacteriota bacterium
GGACGGAGGCCGGCCGACGAGGCGAATCTCGCCAGCCGACAGCCGGTCGGGCAGGGACTGCGGGACCGCGTCCGCGTGAACCTCGAACACGCGGACGAAGGTCGTCCGCGCGCCGTGCATGGCGCGGCGGACCTCGTCGGCGCGAACGCCCAGCGCGATGAGGTCCGGGCTGCCGAGGAGATCGCGGGCCTCCAGCACGTCGAGCGCCGGGACGATCATTTCCACCCCTTCCGGATCTTCTCCCACAGCGCATCCGCCTTCTCCGCCGCCGCCGCGGTGGTGCTGATGCGCGTCGGCCACGGCCGCGTGAATCCCTCCGATGGCCACTTGCGGGTCGCGTCGATCCCCATCTTGCTGCCATACGCCGCGAGATCGCTGGCGTCTTCGAGGTCGTCCACCGGGCCCTTCGTGAACTGCACGTCCCGTTCGGGGTCGTAGTGCGTGCCGACAATCCACGCGACCTCGGCCTCGTTCTGCACATCCACGTCCTTGTCCACGACGATGATGGTTTTGGAGAACATGAGCTGGCCGAGACCCCAGAAGGCGCTCATGATCTTGCGGGCGTGGCCCGGGTAGCGCTTGTCGATCGAGACGAGCACGATGTTGTGGAAGATACCGGCGGCCGGGAAGTGCATGTCCACGATCTCGGGCAGGGTCTTGCGGATGAGCGGGAGGAAGATCCGCTCGCTCGCCATTCCGAGATAGTAGTCCTCCATCGGAGGAATGCCGACGACCGTGGTGAGATAGATCGGCCGCTTCCGGCGCGTGATGCAGGTGATGTGGAATACCGGGTAGTCGTCGGCGTGCGAGTAGAAGCCGGTGTGATCACCGAACGGCCCTTCGCGGCGCCGCTCGCCGGGCTCGACGTAACCTTCGAGGATGATCTGGGCGTTGGCCGGCACCTCGAGGTCCACCGTGACGCACTTGACGAGATCGACGCGGCTCCGGCGAAGAAAGCCCGCGAGCATCAGTTCGTCCAGCCCCTCGGGCATCGGCGCGGTGGCGGAGTATGCGAGCGCGGGATCGGGCCCGAGCGCGACCGCGACGGGCATCCGCTGCTTGAGCCGCTCGGCCACGCGGTGATGCTGCGCGCCCCCCTTGTGCCGCTGCCAGTGCATGCCGGTCGTGCGGCCGTCGAAGACCTGCATGCGATAGGTGCCGATGTTGCGCGCCCCGGTCTCCGGGTCCTTCGTGAAGACCAGCGGCAGTGTGATGTACCGCCCCCCATCGTCGGGCCAGCACTTCAGGATGGGGATTTCGTCGAGGGTGCCGTCCGGGCTGACCACTTCCTGGCAGGGCGCGTCCGTGACCGTGCGCGGCATGAGGTCGCGCAGCCGTCCGACCGTAGGTAGCATCTTCAACGCGTCGAGCATGCCGGCCGGAATCTTCGGCGTGGTGAGCTCTTCGATCTCGCGACCCAGATCGTCGAGGCGCCGGACGCCGAGCGCCATGCAGATGCGCTTCATCGAGCCGAACAGATTGACGGCCACGGGGATGTCGTAGCCCGTCGGCCGCTCGAAGAGCAGGCCAGGACCTCCGCCGGGCGACTTGGAGACGCGGTCGGTCAGGGCGCCGATTTCCAGATCGGGACTGACCGGGTCAGTGACGATGGCCAGCTCGCGCTCGCGGTCGAGCGCGGCGATGAACTCGTTGAGATCGTTGAACATGGGACAGCTCTCAGCTGCCAGCCGTCAGACTGTCAGCGCTCCGTGTGATGGCTGACAGCGGAAGCTGTCAGCCGTGTTCCATTTTCTCGGCAATCCGCGTGGCGAGGGCCAGCGCGCGGCGGCCGGCCTCGCCGTCCACGAGCGGCGCGGTCTTCGTGCGCGCGGCGCGGAGAAAGTCGGCCAGCTCGCGCCTGAGCGGTTCGTCGCGCTCGACGGGCAGCGATCCTCCCTCGATGGCGGGCCGCGCACCCTCCCGGGCGACCAGGCGCCACCCCTCGACCTCCTGCGCGGCGTAATCGATCGAGATGTAGGCGTCCGGCTGGAAGAAGCGAATCTTGCGCACCCGCTCGCGGCTGATCCGGCTCGCCGTCACGTTGGCGATGCACCCGGAGGCGAACTTCAGGCGGGCGTTGGCGATGTCGAATTTCGACGTCAGCACCGGCACCCCGACCGCCTCGATGGACTCGACGTCTGAACCAACGAGCGCCAGAATGATGTCCAGGTCGTGAATCATCAGATCGAACACCACGTCGATGTCGAGGCTGCGGTCAGGAAACACCCCGAGGCGATGGACCTCGATGAACCGCGGAGACGTCACCAGCGGCAGCACGGCCGCCACAGCCGGGTTGTACCGTTCGGTGTGGCCGACCGCGAGCGTGGCGCCTGACGCGCGCGCGGCGGCGATCAGGTCGTCCGCTTCGGCCACCGAGCGCGCCATCGGCTTCTCGACCAGCACCGCAATGCCCTGCTCCAGGAGCGGCAGGGCAATCTCGCGATGGAGCTCCGTGGGCACCGCGACAGTGACGGCGTCCACCTCGCCGTGCAGATCCCGGATATCGGCCAGCGCCCTGGTGCCGGTCGCTGCCGCCACCTCCGCGGCGCGCTCGGGCAGGGTATCGACCACGGCCACGAGTCTGGCGCCGTCGAGTGCCGACAGGATCCGGGCGTGGTGGCGCCCGAGGTGCCCCACGCCGATGACGGCGACGCGCAGCGCGTCAGCCGGCATGCTGTTCGCTCCTTGGACGGCCGACGATGGCCAGGCCGGCTTCGTTCGCGCGGGTGAACACGCGCTCGCCGTCGAGCACGAGCGTGCGCCCGGCGTCGATGGAGAGCGCCGTGGCGCCGGCGGCGTGCATGGCCTCGATTGTGGCGACACCGATGACCGGCACATCGAAGCGCATGTCCTGCCGGGGCTTCGCGACCTTCACGACCCGCACGCCGGCGCCGGCAAGCTGGCCGGCGCGGCTGATCACGGCGTCGGTGCCTTCCATGGCTTCGACGGCAACGACGGCCTTGTCACGCACGGCAATCGTCTGGCCGATGTCGAGCGCCGCGATGGCGTCCGCCATCCGGTAGCCGAACGCCAGATCGTCGCGCTCGGGCCCATCCGGCGCGCGGTTGGTCAATGTCCCCTCGCGGGCGAGCAGCGGCTGGAGAAACGCGGTCGAGTCGAGCAGCTCGATGCCCTCGCCGCGCATGACGTCCGCAACGGCGGAAATCAGCGCATCCGTGTTGCGCGCCTTGAG
>JANPJN010000857.1:0-1847 GCA_031425515.1 Acidobacteriota bacterium
AGGACGTTGGAGAGCAGACCGGCGACGAGCACCCCCGCGACCACGGCTTCACGGCCGCGAGGCCCGGGCGCGCGGGCGGCCCCCGCGACGACGAACGCGGTGGCGACGAGCGCCGTTGTCAGCGCCACCGGGTGGTAGAAGCCGTTGGAGATCTGGAGCGCATGTCCGAGCAGAATCGCGCCAAAGGCCACCAGCGCGGCGTGCATCGGCGTGAGCGCCCGCGTCATCGTCATCCTTCCGCTGCTATCCTCTAGCGGGTCTGGCGACGGGCGGCCCCGGCGCCGGCCGCGCGTATTGATACTCGCCGGAAGATTCGATGACGATCGGATGCTGGAACAGACGGCTCAGGGCACGACTGGTGAGGACCTCGCGCCTCGGCCCGTCCGCCGCGATGCGGCCCTCGCGCAGCAGCACGACGCGCCCGATCTCCGGCACGATCTCTTCGATGTGATGCGTGATGAGGATGAGCGTCGTGCCCTGTCGTGCCAGCCCGCGCACGCGCTCCATGAAGGCATGCTGGGCGGCGAGGTCGAGGCCCGTGGTTGGCTCGTCCAGCACCAGCACCCTCGGGGCGGTCGCGAAGGCCCGCGCCAGCAGGACCCGCCTCGCCTCGCCGCTCGACATCTCATCGAGCATCCGTGCGCCGAGGTGCGAGGCGCCCGCCGACTCCAGCGCCGCCGCGGCGCGGCGGCGCATGTCGGCCGTGACGGCGCCGTACCGCAGAACGCCCCACGAGCTGAGAAAGGCGGAGAGCACCGCGGCTTCCCCGCTGATCGACCCCTCGCTGTTCCCGTTGACGAACTGATGATGCACCGCGGAAGAAATCATGCCGAGCTGTGAGCGCAGATCGAAGATGTTCCACGTCGAAGCGCCGAGGACGCGCACCGGCGCCTCGCCGTCGGCGCGGGCCAGGGGCCGTTCGGCGTGGGTCAGCAGGCTGACGAGGATGGACTTGCCGGCGCCGTTCGGTCCGACGATTGCCGTGTGCTCACCGGCCCGGATCGTCAGCGTCACGGCGTCGAGCACGCGGCGGCCGTCCTTGACGACGGTGGCGCCGGAGAGCTGCAGGATGGGATCGGTCACTCCGTATTCTGGATCACCCGCCGCTGGCGGCGAAAGGCACTGATGCAGGTGCGGTGGCGGATCCTGATGCTCCTCTTCGGCGTGACGATCATCAACTTCGTCGATCGCCAGGCGCTCTCGGTGATGGCGCCCATCATCCGCGACACGTTCCACCTCTCGAACGCGCAGTACGGCAGCATCGTGTCGTGGTTCCAGCTCGGGATGGTGGTCGGCGAGTTTCCCATGGGCTGGCTGATGGACCGGGTCGGCGTCCGCATCGGCCTGACCGCCGCCGTCGTCTGGTGGTCCGTGGGCAACGCCCTGCACGCGGCCGCGGGATCGCTCTGGAGCTTCCGCCTGTTCCGATTCTGGCTCGGCACCGGCGAGTGCGCGAATTACTCGGGGGGCAACAAGGTGGTCGCGCAGTGGTTCCCGCTCCGGGAACGGGCGCTGGCGATCGGCATCTTCAACAGCGCCTCGATGATCGGATCTTTCATCGCCCCGTTCCTCATCATTCCGATTGCGACCCGCTGGGGCTGGCGCATGGGCTTCCTCGTGCCCAGCGCGCTCGGCCTCGTGTGGGTTGTCGCCTGGTGGAAGCTGTACCGCACGCCGGAGGAGCACCCGGCGCTCTCCCGGGCCGAAGCGGCGTACATTGCGTCTGGCCGTCCCACTGGTGCTGCGGCCGTCTCCGCTCCGACCAACCGCGAGCTCCTGCGGCTCAAGGAAACCTGGGGGCTGATGCTCTGCCGCTTCTGGGTCGGACCCGTGGTGCAGTTCTACAT
>JANPJN010000858.1:0-3532 GCA_031425515.1 Acidobacteriota bacterium
GTCCTGCACCGGGTACTGGCTGCGGAGGCTGTGGGTGATGTCGGGATAGCGCCGGATCCGGTAGCGCGCAGGGACGCTGGCGCGCAGCACCGGCAGGCTGTCGCGCACCTGCGGGCCGAAGACGACCCCCGTCAGCCATGAAGGGCTGGTCTTGAGGATGCCGTAGAACTCGTTCATCCAGGGCCCGGTGAACCCCTGGGGCGACATCCACATCTCGACGGACGGATGCGACTTCCGCAGGCTCGTCGTCTGCCGCTCGAGGAGGGCCATCAGATGCTTCGGTTGCGTGTGGCCGGGATCGCCGCCGGGCACGAAGACGGCGTTCAGGCGCGGGAGCTTCGAGAGAACCCCGGACCACTCCGCAATGGCCGCGTCCACCTGTTTCGGATCGCCGTAGTCGGGGTCCATCGCCGGGTACCACACCCAGACGTCGAGCCCGTACTCGTCGGCGATCCGCGACATCTGGATCATCATGTCCATCTGCGGCAACGGGAAGTGCGGGCTGTCGGCCGCATCGTCCGTGCGCGGCGGCATCAGCTCGATGGCGTTCGTGCCGAAGATGGCCAGGTCGCGGATGTACTGCTCCCACATGGGGACGTCCCAGGCGTCATAGGCATTCGTCTTGGGGCGGTAACCAAGCTGATGGCCGCGGATCGCGACCTGAGGCGTCGAGACGATGGCGATGGCTGAGGGGACACGGATGGACCCTGGTGTCAGGCGAAGCTCGCGCAGGAGCCGCCCGACCCCGAAGAGCACGCCGCGCGCGTCGGCGCCCAGGACGACGACCGTCGGCGCTTCGCGTGCGGTCGTGTTGACGGCCACGCGATAACCCTCGCGCCCGGGTGCGGCGGCGGACGGCGCCCCGCGCAGCCCGGGGCTCGCCCAGATCGACGCCGTGGCGATCGGACCGACGGCAATGACGGGTGTCGAATCGGTCGGCCACTGCGAGGAGACCGGCAGACGGACGGTGGTGCGCTTCTCGATCTCCTCCACCAGGACCCGGATCGCGGTACGTTCCTGCACGCTCAGCGTGCCGGGCGTGATGACGGACGCGCGCGTCAGATCAATCGATCCCGGCTGATCCGCGGCGGGCGCCGGTGCCGCGGGCCGGGCCCCCTGGGCCGCAGGGGCGATGGGCACGGCGCAGAGGAGCACGGCGACAATCAGGACGGCAGGCGAGCGCATCGGCTGTACTCCGGTGAGGTTGACGTGCGGAGAGGTTTCAAACGCGGTTTCATTTCTACTACATCCGTTTTATTTAATACAATACGCCCCCGGAGGCCACGATGCCGCGCCTGACGCCAGAGCAGCTTGCCGCGCTGCAGGAAATCGACAGTCCGACCATCTCGAATGCGATCGAGCGGTTCAAGATCCGCCCGCGGCTGGAGGGGTTTGCGGGATGGGAACTGCGGTGCATGTTCCCGGAGCGCGGATCGACCGTGGGATATGCCGTGACCTGCACAGCCGACAGCACGACGGAGGGCCGCGCGGACGAGCGGGGACTTCTGCGACTGTGGGCGGCGATCGAGGCCGCCCCCAAACCCGTCGTCCTCGTCATCAAGGACATCGGGCCCGAGCGAGGCCGTTCGTGCCACA
Organism: Acidobacteriota bacterium; assembly: GCA_031425515.1. Lineage (GTDB taxonomy): Bacteria > Acidobacteriota > Vicinamibacteria > Vicinamibacterales > 2-12-FULL-66-21 > JALZOC01. The sequence continues at coordinate 1,597 of JANPJN010000858.1, forward strand.
TGGGCGAGGTGATGGCGACGACCGCGAAAGCCCTGGGCGCCGTCGCCTGCATCTCGGACGGCGGCCTGCGCGATGTCGCGGAGGTGCGCGCGCTTGGCGGCTTCCAGTACTTCTGCCCGGGGCTCGTCGTCTCGCACGGCAACCCGATCATCTGCGAGGTCAACGTGCCGGTGACGCTCGACGGCATGGTGGTTGCGCCCGAAGACCTGCTGCACGGCGACGCGAACGGCGTATTGGTCGTTCCTGACGCGGTCGCGGACCGCGTGGTGGACGAGGCGATTCGCGTGCGCAGGGAAGAGAAGGAGGTGCTCGACTTCGTCCGGGCGCCCGGGCTGACGGTCGAGAAGCTGCGGGCGTTCCAGCAGCGGTTCAAACACTGACGTGCCCGATCGCCGGTCAGCGCGCGTGCGGCGCCAGCGTCTGGGAGATGTCCTGCGTCGCCCGCCTGATGGCCGCAATCAACCGCTTCTGGAGCGCCTCGTCGCGCATGCGCATCTTCGGCGACGACACGCTGATCGCCCCCGCGGCCTGGCCGCCCGCATCGAGAATGGGCGCGCCGAAGCACCGGCCCTCGAGCACGCTTTCTTCCGCGTCCGTGCTGTACCCCCGCGAGCGGATGCGCTCGAACTCGCGTTTGAGCTCCATCTCGTCGGTGATGGTGTGGTCGGTGAAGCGATGGATGCCGTAGCTGCGAATCAGGTGGTCCCGCACCTCCTCGCGCTGGAAGGCCGTGATCGCCTTGCCGAGCGAGCTCGCGTGCGGGGGCAGGATCCGGCCGACGGTGTTCCCCATCCGGATCAGATGCGGGCTCTCCAGCGTCGCGATCACCTCGATGCGGTTGTCGAAGTGCATGGCGAGCGTCACCGTCTCGCAGAACTCGCGGCTCAGCTCACGCAGTGCCGACGTGCTCGCCTCGATGAGCGCCGTGCGCAGGCGGCCGGGCGCATTGCCGCGCAGATCGGCGGCGACGGTGTACCGCCCCGCGCTGTCGCGCTCGACGTAGCCCGACACCTCCAGCGTGTGCAGCATGCGGAAGACGGAGCTCTTCGCCAGGTCGAGGCGCAGCGTCAGCTCGTTCAGCGAGAGCGGGTCGGCGTTCGATCGTAGAATCGCCACGATATCGAGCGCCTTGCCGATGATCTTCGAGAAGTACTTGTCGGAGCGCTCCCGCGGAACTCTCGCGGTGCTGGGGGCCGGGGCGGGAGCGGTCCGGGCGGCTCGGGGCATAAACTGCAGGCGGATGAAACGCCGTTTCCGACGATCGGGGACGACGCATCGTAATGAAACAAGCGAGGAACGCGCAAGGTCGATGATTGACGGGGCGCACCAAAGTACCGGAAAGGGGACCGATCGCATGCGGCGTGTGGTGATGGCGATGGCGTTGGGGGTGGTGGCGTCGGGAGCCGCCGTGTCGCCGCAGGTGGCGACCGGCCCGGGGCTGAAGGTCGAGCGGGTCTTCGGTCCCGAAGTCCCCACGGGGCGTTACAAGCACCCCGCGAGCCTGGCCGAGCTGCGCAACGGCGACCTGTATCTCGTGTACTACGGAGGGGAGGGAGAGTACGCCCCGGGCACCGGCATTTTCGGCGCGCGTCTGAAAAAGGGGAGCACCACCTGGCCCGCACCGCAGTCCATCGCGCGCGACCCGTTCCGCTCCGTCGGCAATGCGGTCGTGTGGCAGGCGCCCGACGACGTGGTCTGGCTGTTCTACGTCGTTCGCTACGGCGCGACGTGGTCCACCTCACGCATCCAGGCGAAGGTGTCGCACGACAACGCCGAGAGCTGGTCCGATGCCTTTGTGGTGACACAGGACGAGGGCATGATGGTCCGCAACGCTCCCATCGTGCTGGCCGATGGCGCCTACCTGCTGCCCGTGTATCTCGAGAAGGGGCACGACACGGAGTCCGTGGGCCCTGACAGCATCTCGCTGTTCCTCCGT
>JANPJN010000859.1:0-3233 GCA_031425515.1 Acidobacteriota bacterium
GACGGGCTTCATTCCCGCCGTGGACACCGGGCAGGTGAACGGGCAGATCGAGACAGAGCAGGGCATCGGCTTCGACGAGGCGGTCAGGAAGAACCTCGAAGTGATCAACATCCTGGCGAAGGATCCGAACGTCGCGGCGTATACCGCGAACATCGGCGGCCGGGGCGGCGGGCGGCTGAACATCGATCTGCAGCCGCGGCACGATCGCACGCTGACAGCCGATCAGATCATCGACGACCTGCGGCCGAAGCTCGCAAAGGTGCCGGGCGTCCGGGTGTTCCTGAGCAATCCGCCGGCGATCCGGATCGGCGGAATGATGTCGCGCAGCCAGTACCAGTTCGCGCTCCAGGGGGCGGACACTGCCGAGTTGTATCGCGTGGCGCCGCAGTTCGAGGCTGCGATGCAGAGCGTGCCCGGGGTGCAGGACGTCACGTCAGACCTCGAGCTCCGGACGCCGCAGTTGTCGGTGGACCTGGATCGCGAGCAGATTGCCGCGCTCGGGCTGACGGTGGACCAGGTGCAGATGGCGCTGAACTCCGCGTATGGTTCGCGGCAGGTCTCGCAGATCTATGCGCCCGAAGACGAGTATCAGGTGATCATGCAGGTCGCGCCGCAGTTCCAGCGGGACCCCGCGGCGTTGTCGATGTTGTATGTGCAGGCGCCCGGCAACAAGCTGGTGCCGCTCTCGACCGTCGCCACGACGCGGGCGGGCGTCGGCCCGCAGTCCATCAATCACATCAGCCAGATGCCCTCCGTCACGTTGTCGTTCAACCTGAAGCCGGGCGTGGCGCTGGGCGATGCGGCGGCGGGGGTGCAGGAGCTTGCGCGGACGACGCTGCCCGACGGGGTTCGCGGGACCTTCCAGGGCACGGCGCAGGCGTTCGAGGAATCGATGCGCGGCCTGGGCTGGGTGCTGGTGCTGGCGATCTTCGTCATCTACGTCGTGCTGGGGATCCTGTACGAGAGCTTCATCCACCCCATCACGATTCTGTCTGGGCTGCCGTCCGCCGGCTTCGGTGCGCTGCTCACGCTGCTCATCTTCAAGCAGGATCTCAACATCTACGCGTTCGTGGGCGTGATCATGCTCGTCGGGCTGGTCAAGAAGAACGGCATCATGATGATCGACTTCGCGATTGAGGCGCGGAAAGAGCGTCAGGTGAGCGCGGCTGACGCGATCTACGAAGCGTGTCTCGTCCGCTTCCGTCCGATCATGATGACGACGATGGCGGCGCTGATGGGCACGCTGCCGATCGCGCTGGGATGGGGCGCCGGCGCGGAGGCGCGGCGGCCGCTGGGCCTCGCGGTGGTTGGCGGGCTGCTCGTGTCGCAGACCCTCACGCTGTATGTGACCCCGGTGTTCTACATCTACATGGAGCGACTGCAGGACTGGATGAAGAGCCGCCGTCGCGTGAAGGCGACCGAGCCCGGCCTGTCACACCTGCATCCCCAGGGCACTCTCGACCGCTAGGGTCCCCCTCAGGCGTACGACGCGGCGGCGGTCTGCCGCCCGGCGCGGTCGGCGGTGATGCGAGCGAGGTAGCCCCCGTCGCGAAACGCGGAGCCTGGATCGGCCGGCAGCCTCTTCGCGGTCCGCCACTCCCGGATCACCGGGCGCACGTCGGTCGAGAACGCGTCCTGCAGGATCGACTCGGCGGCCACGAGGTCGCACGCGGCCTGCGCCGCGGATAGCCGATCATGGTCCACCAGCGCGGCCTTCGCAAAGAGCTCCTGCGCCACGGTCACCGTCTGAATCATCGCTTCGATCTTCCCCTTCAGGTTGTGGCTCTGATCGATCATGTAGGCGACGTCCGCCGGCGCGCCGGTCTCGCGCTCGAACGAGAAGATCTCGTGGAAGATCCGGAAGACCTGGTACGGATCGATTGATCCCAGCGTCAGGTCGTCGTCTGCATAGCGGCGGTCGTTGAAGTGGAAGCCGCCGAGCATCCCTTCGGCCAGCAGCCACGCCACGATCTGCTCGATGTTCTGCGACAGATAGTGATGGCCCGTATCGACGAGCACGCGGGCCTGCGGCCCCGCCGCGCGTGCCAGGAGCAGCGCCATGCCCCAGTCGGCGATGTCGGTGTGATAGAAGGCCGGTTCGAACGGCTTGTATTCCACGAGCATGCGCTGCGCGGGGCCGAGCGCGGCGTGGAGATCGCGCAGCCCTGCTTCGAACCACTGCTTCCGCTGCCGGATGTGCGCCGTCCCCGGATAGTTCGACCCGTCCGCGAACCAGAGCGAGACGTCGCGGCTGCCGAGGGCCCGTCCGACGCGTGCGCTCTCGATCGTATGGCGGACGGCGGCGGCCCGCACCGTCGCGTCGGGATTCCCGAACGATCCAAACTTGTAGTGCTGATCCTGGAACACGTTCGGATTGATCGAGCCCGGCCGGATGCCGTAGCGCTCGCCGAGCGCCGACACCGCGTCGGCGCTGTCCACGCCGCGTTCGAAGTCCCACAGCACATGGAGCGCCAGCGTCGGGCAGCACCCGGTGAGGGCGTGCACATGCCCGGCATCGGCGAATTTTTCCTCGATGGTGCTGGCGGCGGCCGGCTGCAGGAACTTGCCGAAGCGCGTGCCGGTGTTGGCGAACCCCCAGGAGGGGATCTCGATGCGGAACCTGTCGAGCGCCTCGACGACACGGGTGGCCAGATGGGTCTGCATATCGGGCGTGAGTCTGTCCGCGATGCCAGAGGGTGTCAAGCGCGGTTCTACGGGGTTCTACAAGGTTCTACGAGGTTCTACAGGGTTCGGCCTCTTCCACGCGGGGGCGATTTCGCCTATGCTGCGCGAGGCCGGACGTGACACGGAGTCGCCGACCCGGCCCGGAGTGCACCGATGCCTCATCCGACTGGACCCTGGCCGTCCGCGGCCCTTGCGATCGCGCTCACGTCGCTGGCGGCACTGTCTGTGGCCGTGGGCGGACAGGCGCCCTCCGCGCCCCCCCAGCCCGCTGCCGCGCAACCCGCGGGCGCTCCGCGTGCTCCCCAGGGGCGCGGCGTCGCTCCGCAGGATCGGCCGGGACCCAACGACAAGATGGTCGTCGACGTCGCCGAGGTGGACCGGGCGAAGCCCCTCTGGGCCGCCGAGTGCACGACCTGCCACGGCGCCGACGCCCGGGGAGGCAAAGGCGGACCAAACCTGGTGCGGTCCGCGCTCGTGCTCCACGACCGGTACGGCAACGGCCTCGGTCCCTTCTTGAAGGAGGGACACCCGATGCAGAGCGGCGGATC
>JANPJN010000860.1:0-2143 GCA_031425515.1 Acidobacteriota bacterium
GACGCCCAGCGGTCGCGCAGCATCTGGGCGATCGCCCCGAAGAGGCGCCCGAGCGAGAACTGGGTCGAGAGGATGAGCCCGAGAAAGAGAAAGGTCAGGATCAGAATGAGCGACCCCGTGCGATTGACATACGCCGCCAGCCCGCCGGCCATCGCCGTCCCCAGGTAGCCGCCGGTGCTGGACGACCGCGCGGGGCCGTTCACGGGATCGAAGGCCAACGAGAGGAACGCCGACACGCAGGCGAACAGCAACGCCGCGCCGATGGCCTTCGTATACGCCGCATCCATCGTCCGGCACCAGAAGCGATGCCAGCCCATGACGAACAGCACGACGGGGACGAGGTAGGCCGCGTAGCCCAGAAGCTGGTAGGCCAGCTCCGCGCCAAAGGCGCCGACCGGCCCGATGAAGTTGGCCGGCGGGTGATCGCCGCCGGTGTTGAAGAACCAGACCGGATCCGACGCGCTGGGGCTCGCGAGCGCGATGAGGGCCAGCAGGGCGACGGCGAACATCGCGACCCCCGCGAACTCGCTGACCCTGCGCGAAATGGTGCGCGAAATGGTGGAGCCTGCCACGTCAGATCTCCATGACCACCGGCACCACGAGCGGCCGGAGCCCAGAACGCTTGCGGAAGAACCGCTGCAGGTCCACGCGAATCTTCTCCTTGATGAGGCCCGGATCGGTCCGTTCCTCCACGCTGGCCGCCTCGAGCGTGGCCGCCAGCAGGGAAGGAATCTCCCGCAGCAGCGCCTCGGTGCGCGTATCGAGCACGAAGCCGCGGGTGATCACGTCTGGCGTCTCCTCGAGCGTGCCCGACTGCTTCCCGATCGTCACGACCGGCACCACCAGGCCGTCGCCCGCCAGGTGCCGCCGGTCCCGGAGGACCTCGTCGCCCACCTCGCCGCTCCGGGTGCCGTCGATCAGGATCCGCCCGGCCGGCACCTTGCCTGCCAGGCGCCCACCCCCGTCGTCGAAGCGGATGAGGTCCCCGTTCTCAGCCAGAAGCACCTTCGTGGACGGCGACACCCGCCCGGCAATCCTGGCATGCAGGGCGAGCTGCCTGTACTCCCCATGTATCGGCACGAAGTGCTTCGGCCTGACCAGGGACAGCATGAGCTTGAGCTCTTCCTGGCTGCCGTGCCCGGACACATGCACGTGCTTGTCGCCGTCGGAGATGACCTGCGCCTCCCGCCGGGCGATGTTGTTCATGACCCGCCCGATCGCCTTTTCGTTGCCCGGTATCTCGCGGGCCGAGAAGACCACGACGTCCTCGGGCTCGAGCTTCACGTGGCGATGGTCGTCGATGGCGATTCTCGGCAGCGCCGCCTGAGGCTCCCCCTGGGACCCCGTGCAGATGCACACGACGTCCTGGCCGGGGTAGTTGCGGACATCGCTGTCGCGAATCTGCACGCCGGTGGGGATGCGCAGATAGCCGAGCCGCTGGGCAATCTCCGAATTGTCGATCACGCCGCGGCCCACGAGTGCGAGGCGGCGGTCGAACTGCGCCGCGAGGTCGGCGATGATCTGCATCCGGTAGACGCTCGACGCGAACATCGCGACGACGATCTTGCCGGTGGCGCTCGTGAAGATTTCCTCGAACCCGTCGATAACGTCGATCTCGGAGCCGGTGTAGCCGCGGCGATCGATATTCGTGCTGTCGGCGAGCAGCGCGAGCACGCCCGAGGCGCCCAGCTCCGCCAGGCGATGCACGTCCACCCGCTCGCCATCGAGCGGCGTCTGGTCGATCTTGAAGTCGCCCGTGTGGATCACGACGCCCCGCGGCGTGTGAATCGCGACCGCCACACAGTCGGGCACGCTGTGCGTGACGCGGAGGAACTCGATGCTGAATGTGCCGACCTGCACGCGGTCCCGCGGCTTCACCACACGCAGCCGGGCGCGCCCGGCCGCATCGTGGTCCTCGAGCTTGTTCTCCACGAACGCGAGCGTCAGTGCCGTGCCGTACACCGGGCCGTCGAAGTGGGGCAGCACGTGCGCCACGGCGCCGATGTGATCTTCGTGCCCGTGCGTGAGCACGAGGGCGGCGATGCGGTACTGCTGGAGCTGTCGCAGGTCCGGGATGATGAGATCCACCCCGAGCAGCTCGGGCTCCGGAAACATCACGCCGGCGTCCACGATGATGGCCGTG